>DATFSI010000230.1:0-6226 GCA_035262705.1 Candidatus Acidiferrum sp.
TTTTTGGCAACCACGGCCTGCCCCAGAATCCACGAAATGCACATCCACAGCGCGGACTGGGCCAGCGAAGCCACTTCAATTGCTTCACACCCATGAAGCTGCTCGAAGCAAGAACTGCCACTATTCCAAATGCAAACAACCCCAATCCGCACTCGGCACGTAGTCACCGAAAACTGCACTCAAAATCAGAATTAGCGACGAAGCGACGAACCATCTCCAGGACCGTATGTAATCTCGACGCAAGCGCCAATATTCTTGCCATGATGATTGATAGACAGCAGCATCTTGGTTAGGCTTCGGTGGGACTACAGCTTAAACGTCTTCTCTCAGCGCGAAAAACAGTGCAACTCCGGCAGGCAATATCGCGATGAACCAAGGCACCCCGATTTGAATGATTGCGCCAAAAATCCCACCAATTCCAACGATGACCGCTAAGACTTTCATTAGCCAGACCGTGCGTTTCGGAAAGGGAATGCTGCGCCTCGTGATAACTTGCAAGCAATGTCTGGTTCGCACTGCCATCCAAATCCACGGCGGAAGAACGATGAGGGGACCAACGACGCGCAGCAAGCCTTGGTCTAGCGGACCGTTTTGAAAATCCACGGCAGGGGCTCCCCACAACTATTCTAAGTTCTACGGGCTTGCAGGGAGGGTTCTCTGTTGGATATGTATTCCATTGTGACAAATAGCTGCGTCTAGTCCTCGATTAACGGCAAAACCGCCGAAGTGGTGATTGGAAGGAACATGGACCGTTTGCCGACTTCCATGATAGGTCTTTGTTAAGAGGGCAAGAGATTCTCCTGAAGAGCCGCCACAGCGTGCGCAGAGGCTTTCTCCATGAATCGGTTCGTCGTGATCTCTGGGTGCTCGGGGGGCGGAAAGTCCACACTGCTTGCCGAGTTGGGTCGGCGCGGATATGCCGTCGTGGAAGAACCTGGGAGGCGAATCGTTCGTGAAGAGATTGACCGCGAGGGCTCAGCCCTTCCTTGGGTGGATGCGGCGGCCTTTTTGCGTCGCGCCATTGCACTGTCAATTGCCGACAGACTTTCTGCACCCACGCTGGAAGGCTGGGTTTTCTTTGATAGAGGCCTAGTTGACGCCGCTGCAGGACTTCAATATTTAACCGGCGAGGCGGTTCTGGAACCGCTTTGTCAAACTCATCGCTACCATCGGCGCGTTTTTCTGACTCCACCTTGGCCAGAGATTTATTGCACGGAGCCAGAGCGGCGTCACGGACTGGACTCCGCTGTTGCCGAGTATTCGCGACTTCTCGAAATCTACCCAGAGTTTGGCTATGAAGTCTTTGTTCTTCCAAAAACCGGAGTGGCGGAACGAGCGGATTTCGTCCTGAAGGTGTTGGTGGAATAGCGGCGAATGTGTGCAAAGTCCTGATTTACGAGGTAACCTCCAAGTTGATTTTGGCAGGCATTTTACCGGTTTCCGAACGCAAATCAGGCAGTCCAAGCTGGCGAGGAATTTCGGAAACATTTCGCGGCGATTCGACGGAGTCTCTGTTAATGGTGCGGCTGCCACAGTGATGCGGGGGATTCCGCCGGTGCGGAGTCAAGTGTTGCCGCCAGCCGGCCGTTTTGGCAAGCACAGACTCTCTGGTATCTTGACGGTGCTTCTGAGGCGCGCTTTGCAGAATCAATCAGCACTAATGTCCAGCGAGCAACTTGCGAACATCATGTTCGGGAGTGTTTTCCTGTTTATAGGACTGGTTGCCTGCGCGTTCGCGGCGATTCGCCGGGGTGGCGGAGTGCGTTTGTTTGCGTGGCTGGGAATTTGGAGCGCCATGCGCGGAGTGCGGCTGTTGGCTAAATCGCCGTCGGTGGTTGCGGTTCTGCCGCATTGGCTGCAGGTCTATGCGCCTTTCGTGTGGGTAGCGACGATGTATCTGGTTCTTCCGGTTGCGGTGCTCGCCTGGCTGGAGTTGACGGTCGGTAAAGTGCGACCTTTTCTCAAAACCGTGATTGTTGGCGGCTTCCTCATCGGCCTAGCCGGAATCGGCGTGTTCGCCGTGACTGGGTCGAAGGACCGGCTGATGATCTACAGCGACGATCTGCTGGCCATCGCTGCGCTGTTAGTGCTGGTGGTGGTGGTTTCGGTGCCGCGCCTAGCTCGCAGATTTCTGGTGCTTCCCAATCGTGCGGTAGTGGTGGTGGGTACGCTAGTTTTTGCCTTGGAGGGGCTGCATTTTAGTTTAGCGAATACGTTTCACTACAAAACGACGGAGATCACCGGCTCGCTTGCTTTCGCGGTTCTGCTCTTCTCGTTCGGGTATGTGGCCGCACAAATGGTTCTGGCGAACGAGCACCGCTTGATGTCGATCGACAATGAACTGGCCATTGCCCGAGAAATTCAGGCGTCCATTCTGCCGGGCAGCAGTCCCGCAGTAAAAAATCTTCGCGTGGCCGCGGCGTATCGACCGATGACGGCGGTTGCCGGGGATTTCTACGAGTTTGTTCCCATCGATGCCAACCGGAATGGCTTCCTGGTGGCGGATGTAACTGGGCACGGCGTGCCGGCAGCGCTGATTGCGTCGATGGTCAAGGTGGCCATGCAGTCGGTTATATCCTGTGCGCACGACCCGTCTGAGGTGCTGCACGGATTGAATCGCATCCTTTGCACACAATTGCGGGGTCAACTTGTGTCCGCGGCCTATCTGTGGGTCGACACGGAAAATCGCAAGGCGCGGTATTCGGCGGCCGGACATCCACCGCTGCTGCTCTGGCGCGAACGCAAGCTGGAACGCGTGGAAAGCAACGGCCTGCTGCTCGGCGTTTTTCCGGACTCCAACTACCCACTCTTCGATATACCCATTCGAATCGGTGACCGCTTTCTGCTCTACACGGATGGCGCAATCGAACCGGAGGACAGCAACGGCAAATCCTTTGGCGACCACCGGCTTGAACAAGTCGTTCACGACAACGGATCGCGCGCGCCGACGGAATTGCTGGATCAACTTCTCGCGGAGATTCATCAGTGGCAACCGGCGTCGGCAGCGCAGCATGATGACATTACCCTGATCGTTGTCGACGTGGTCTGATGGCTTACGAGCGCCTCTAGGCCAACTAGAACTTAGACAGACAAGGGAAGACACTTTAAGTCGGTGAGGGAATTTCTCGCGACGTGTGGCATGCCGGTCGCCCAGTTGCTCGTCTGCGAAACCCTGCGGTGTAGATCATTCCGGCAAAGGGCCGCGGCACTTCTACGAACAGTCGCTAGGCTTGATCGGAAATGCCTCGAGCGGACGCTGCTGGTACAAGGAGCGCATTACATTCTGGGCCCGCGCCATGCCCGGTAGAGTGCGTGGTGGGCGTGCCTCTGAAGTCGTATGCAGGCGTGAGCTGGACCTACTATTTCAAGAAGTGAAACTACTGCTCTCCAAGCGCCGCCTAAGTCGCGATTAAACGCGTTAACCTCTCAAGTGGGTACTGGGACTCGGGACCTATCTCGATTGCTTGTATTGAATGTGAGTTGTGTGCGCCGCTTTATCGGCAACCGTACCAATCAGGAGGTGATAGGCCGTTGCTCGGGTTCGTCGCACGTCTGGCGCAAGCAGCGAAATATTCTGCAGTCTTCAGAAACCTTCGAGCATCCACACGTTACTGTTGTGAATTACGCCATTGATCGCGAGGTGCCGCCCGTCCCGCGAAGGAATGCCCCAAACACTCCCCCGGCCACTTGGACCCACGACACCCTTTTGCTCCCAAACCGTGTGTGTTTTCCCATGCAGGTCCAAATAGGCTAGTGCCATGCCCTGCGCCGTCGAATTGTCAATAAACAGGCCCTTCCCGTCCGCCGCCCAATCAAATGCGTCACCGAGGTTTAGATTCTTGACGATAATTTCTTCCGCCGGCTGGCCATCCAGGTGAAGTAGGTGGACTTTCCCTTCGCGGGGATTCATTACTGCGATACGCGTTCCGTCCGGAGAGAGCGCCCATTCATAGATGCTGGATGGGTCGCTGTCGAAGCGCAGCAACTCCTTCCCGCGGCCCTTCGTCGGATCCAGTTCCGTGAAGATAAGATGTTTGCCATCGAAGGGCTTTTCCGCAATCACACATAAATTGGCTGATGCTCGGGAACAGCGAACCTCATTAGTACCTGTGTTATTTGCACTGGGCAGGGAGGCAATCACCGTCGAAGGCCCTCCGGTAACGGGGATTCTCCAGATATCAATCGTGTTGGCGTCGTGATCCGCGTCGCCAAGAATCCATCGGCCATCCGGGCTGATAACAGCGTTCCTCGGGTTGTTAATTCCAGCGCTCACGATTTCGGCATTATCGCTCGTCAGCGGTTGTTTAAATATCTGCAGTTGGCCGTTGCGATCAGATGCAAACAGGACCGACTTGTTGTCCGTGAGCCAGTCCTCGGGGACGTTTACACTGTCATTCAACGTGAGGCGGAATGGAGCACGCAGGAGCGTTCCGTTTGGACCCAAGTCTGCCACATACACGCTGCCTTGCACGGAATCCTTCAAAACGGTAAAACGCTTCCCGTCCATTGACACGGACGTTCCCAGACCACAGAGCCCCGCCCAGTTCGTAAGACGCTCTGGTACCCCGCTTGCCCGGCCGCTCCGGGTGTCCAGGCGTAATTGCCACAGGTTGCAGGTTTGCTGGTCGGACTCCTCCTGCTCCGAAAAAATCAAGCGGCCATCCCGCATCCAGACCGGATTTGAAATGACTCTGTTGGCAGCGGACACGACGCTGGTCGGCGGGCCACCTTGCAGGTCTCTCGTTGCGATAGCCGACTCATAATTTCCTGGCGTTTCTTGATACTTCATGTAAGCAAGCCGCTGGCCATCAGGTGACCAAACCACGGTGTCGAAGCTCTGATGCTCAGCCCCTTCTTCCAATCTGCGAGCATCCTGTCCGTCCGCCTTCATGATCCAGATGTCGCGAGCCCCCAAAACCGTTTCTTTCGACGCGAAGACGATTGCCGAGCCATCCGACGACACCGACCAACCGTAGCCATCATCGCGCAACTTGTGCGGTGGGCCGCCCATCACAGACAAGCTCCAAATGCCGCCTGGCACACCCGGCTGATACCGGCTTGCCAGAATCCGCGTGCCGTCTGGGAACCAATCATTCACGAACCACGCCAGCGCGACCCCATTCACCGGCTCAGGCTCCGCCATCAATCGCGTCTCCCCCGTTTCAATTAGCTTTAGGTGCAATCCCTTCACATCGGAGTAGGCCAGATATTTTCCGTCGGGTGAGATTTTGGCGCTCTGCACGGCGTTCTCGACGGAATTCGTGGTGAGCTGATGCTCCTTAAACTGAGGAAGGCTTGTTGACTTCTGTTTTGCGAACCAATAGTAGCCGCCGGCAACAAGTAGCAGCGCAGCAATCGCTACAAACAATCCCAGCCAGGGTCGTGCAACCGGAATCGCAATCGTCCTTGCCGAAGCAGTTGACGAAGTTGCAGCCCCCGAATGCGAAGCATTCTCAGGACCGCTGGGCGAAGCGGTCTCTAGGCGCGCTGCAGATCGCCCCGAGTCCGTGTCACGTTTCAAGCGCTTCAGGTCGGCGCGAAGTTCCGCGGCAGACTGGCAGCGGATTTCGCGGTCCTTCTCCAGGCATTTCTGGATGATCTCTTCGAGCTTCGGTGGAATCTCGGGATTGAGGCGAACCAGAGGAGTGGGTGTACGTTCGAGAATGGCGTGGACGATCACTCCCGAAGTTTCGCCTCGGAAAGGCAACGTTCCCGTGGCCATCTCGTAGAGGACAACGCCGAACGAGAAAAGGTCGGTGCGCGAATCCAGATCTTTACCGCGAATTTGCTCTGGTGACATGTACGAGACGGTGCCGAGAGCTGTCCCCGGACTCGTGAGACGTTCGGCGTCCAGATCCAGGGTTGCAAGCGAATCAGAACGCGACGCACTAGAGCTGGTGACTTTGGCGAGTCCAAAGTCAAGGACTTTGGCGTGACCGCGTTTTGTAATGAAGATGTTAGCGGGCTTAATGTCGCGGTGGACAATGCGTTCGGCATGTGCCGCATCGAGCGCGTCGGAGACTTCAGTGCCGATTTCAAGCAGACGGTCCAACTCCAACGGGCGACCACCCATGAGATGCTTCAGGGTCTGGCCATCCAAAAATTCCATGGCGATGAAAGCGCGGCCACTTTCTTCGCCGATGTCGTAGATTGTGCAGATGTTTGCATGATTCAAGGCGGAGGCGGCTTGCGCTTCTCTCTGGAATCGCGCCAAGGCTTGAGAATC
>DATFSI010000231.1:0-15497 GCA_035262705.1 Candidatus Acidiferrum sp.
AATACCTGCTGCGTCATGTCTTCCGCGTCGGCCGCGTTCTTCAGCATGTGCAGGCAGATGCTGTAAATTCTCTTTCTGGTGACGCGGTAAAGGTACTCAAATCCGGCCGCATCTCCGTTCTGCGCCCGCAGAACGGCTTCGCGCTCCGTCAGCTCGCGTTCCCCACTCGATATCGCTTGCTCGTTCATCTACTTCCACCTTCTTGGCCGCCGGCGAACAATTCGCCGCGCGCGCCTCAGCATTCATGGCCCTTTTTTCCTTTGTCGGCCCCAAGTCATTGGCCCGGATTTCAGCAACATCGCAGCCTGATGCCTGAATCCACTTCTTCCATTCACTGGTATGCAAGAGGCGAAGGCTGGACGCTCTTCGCCTCTCGCATTTACTGAACTTCCCTTACTGCCCTTCTTCGCCGATGAAGCGCTGGCTGCCGGTGGCAATCCAGCGGCTGCCGGCGCGCAGGAGGAACAGCGGGCCATCGCAGGTCGCGGGAATGCCGGAGATCTGTCCGGCAAAGTGCGCATTGCCGTGCACATTGAGGGTCACCGGCGTGGTGTCGAGCACCGTCGGCGTGGCCGAGGTGGCGTTGCACACCAGTGTGCCGGTGATGGAGGCGACGCGGCCCGGCGTGCCGCTCGAGGTACCGCCGTTCAGCACCAGTCCTTCTACGTTAAAGAAGGTGGCGCCGGTGGCAAGATTCACCTGAACATGGCCGCTGTGAGCGGACCACGGTCCGGCGCCGGAATGGATGCCGCCGACGGGATTGTCTACGCCCGGCGCGGTAATCACGCCAACGATGCTGTTCCACCGCACGATGGAATCATCAAAGTCGAACGCGAAGACCGAGGCCGCGCACAACGCGAGAGGAATCAAAACAGCCATTACTTTTTTCATCATTCATACCCTTTCTTGACTTGAACCCCGGCGTTGGCCCGTGGGCCGGCCGGTTGTTTTTGCAACCATCGAGAACACAAACTCAGTCATGCGGCAGGCAACTGTTGATGTCCTGCTCGTGGAATCGAATTCAACACGAAGTCTGCGAAACGCACGCAATTGCCCTTCTCGCGATGCTGCTGATCTGCATTTTTACCGTTTCCACGTAAGCCTCCGAGTTGGGCGCCGGCCGGACAGAGAGGGAGTTCCCTCCGCCGGGAAAAAAAGTTGTGGTGAAGTTACAAGCCGCGGAAAGAGCAGACGAAGTTTTTTCGGCCGCCCTTTCTCAGCTTGTCAGTTGCGTGAAGGAAGGGATTGTCTCTGCGTCACGGTGCGCAGAAGATTCCGACTGCGTTGTGAAGCGCGGTAACGCTCGAGAATCCAAGGGTCGTGGCGGCTGTATCCATCCCTCCAAACTGGTTGGCCAGCCCGGAAACCGTCTGGCCTTCACAGTTCGCATGACCCGGCGTACCGGGAGCCACCAGGGCCGTGCCACCCAAGGAAAAGCTCATATTGAACGTAGGAGGATTACCGGCAATGATGTCGGTCCCGATGCGCAGCCAATCGGGCGCCAGATCCGAATTGCGGACCCACGCCTGCAAATCGCCGGGGATAGGTGTTCCGGGGGCCACGATCGGCCTGGGAGCGGAGAGGAAAAGAAAATCGCTGTTGGTCACCTGCACTTCCGGGCGGAAGAAATAGTGACCCGCCGGAAGGACGATCGGCGAAGTGAATGTGATTTCGATTTCCACTTCATCGCCCGTTTGCGACGGTTCTCCGTTGGTTACGTTGAAGGGCTTCTTTTTGATGCCGTTGACAACGGTCTGCTGGGCGGTGAAGCTCACTGCCAACAGCTTCGCGTTGAAGGCCAGCGTATGCTTGCTGGTGTCACGAGTGGCGGAATCAATTTCAACGTCCGAAGGCGAATTGGCGCGGCTCGGCACGTTTCCCGACGGAGGCTGCACAGAATCCTCCGGGAAGATGTGATAGATCTCGACTTCAACGTTGGTGATATTCGCCAGTGGAGTCCCGGAGTTAACCAATCCGACGATGCTTGCGCCGTTGATCACCGTAACCTGTTTCAGGACGAAGTCATCGGCTGTCTCCGTTTCTTTTTTGTCCAAGGAAGCAGGCCGCGAAAGCGCGCCCAACTTGCCGTCGGGACCTCCCGTGGTAATGGTGACCTTCGCGTCTTGCGCGGAAGCCGCGCCCGCAAAGCAACCCATGGCCAAAATGGCCAGCGTTTTTAACAACTTCTGAGAACTGTGGTTCTGCACTTCATTACTCCTTTTCTTCTTGTTCTTCTTGCTGGCAACACCTTCATTAGGGACACACAATTCACCGGCTCGTTGGACCAGGGCCTTTACCGCGGGTTAGGGTTTACGTTGATTATTGGTCCGCGCGAAAAAAGAAGTAATCCGCGGAATACTGCACCAACGCCTGTTTGCCCACATCTCCAGGCAGGGCGCACCCGGTTGTCGGGGCAGACCCTCCGCTCGTGTTCAAACGCTGAATAAAAGTAGTCTTTGTGAGCGACTTTCCGCCGGTCGGTCCTTCCGCGGTGCCAATGACCTGCAGCAAGAGGCAATCAATCGCGCCGCTGTTGGGGCAGCTCCGGTCGGTGCCGCCGGTGATGAAATGCTGTTTTTGCGCCCACACGCGGCTGCTGTCAAAGGAACTCTGCCAGGTCACGTCGCCAAAACGCGGCGGCTTTGGTCCGATGTCATTGGGATTTTCAACCGGGCTCAGGAAGTGCGTGATGATCTGCACGGATTCGCCGAAGATTTTTACGAACAAAGTGGCCTCGGGGCGCGCATTGTTGATGGTCCAGGAAGCGCCGCCCGAGCCGTTGGGAAGGCAAACGTAACCTTGCGTGCCGACGCCATGCCCTTCAAGGAAAGCGGAGTTCCCTACCGGCGGAGTGATGAGCTCTGCTGTGACGGGACTCGGAATCGAGCTGGAGTTGCTTCCTTCCCTCTTGTTTTCATCCTTGTCCTGGGCGTGCGCAACGCTACAAAAAACCAGAACCGCCAGCGCCGCTATGGTTTTGTGAATGAGGCGAGCACCCATGCCGCCCGGGCATTTCTTACCGTAAAGGTTCTTCACAGTTTTCTCTCTCTATTCTTCGGATCAAGATTTTGTATATCCGTACTGCCTCGAAGGTCCCCGCCCCGCAATTCGCCGCAGTGCCCGGGCGCTTAGCCGTCGGGCCGGCGTATGACTGGGTCTATTTGTCCCTGCTAGAGATATCGGAAAGGGAAGGAAAAAAACGACAAGGGGGGAAGAAAGTTACGGGGTCAGGCTATTGGCGTTGGGCGTTAGGCCCTGCCTGCTGCACAGCGCTGCGGACGTCGGGGTGCTCCGCGCCGAGGCTGGCTTGCAGATGCTCAGCAGCCGAGCGGAAAGCGGCGCGGGCAGCCTCCATCTTGCCCTGGGCTTGCAGGGCCAAACCTAGCGTGTAATAGGCATGCCCGAGATAGCTCGAGAAGGCTCCCGGCTCCGCGGTTTTCTGCAAAATGGCCACGGCCCTGGACGCATCTCTGGCCGCATCGTCCGCACGTCCAACTTGGCGTTCGATGTCCGATCGCGGCATGAGAACTCGGGCCAGATAATCTTCCCCACCGAGGCCTGCTTTTATTCCGGCTTCGGTAATCTCCGTCGCCTGGTTGGTGTGTTGCAGGGCAGAGGGCGCGTCGCCACGTGCCAGGGCCACCAGCCCGCGTTCCGTTTCCAGCGTGGCAAACGCGAGATTGCCGGGAGGATAGACTTTTCGCAGTCTAGGTTCTAACTCCGATAGCATCGCCTCCGCGCGATCAAGGTTGCCTTGCTCACGATAGATGCGGGCGCCAACAAACAGCGATTGGTTGATCACTACCTGATTGCCCGAGAGCTGCGCCTTCGCATACGCACGGTCGGCGTAACGGGCCGCTTCTTCGTGGTGTCCCAGTTCACGCAAGGTGCGCGCGTAATTGGTCAGTAACATCGGCGAAACTCCCTCATCCGAGTTGTCCGCGCGACTGACCTCTATCGCTCGCCGGTAATATCTCTCGGCCTCCAGAGGACGCCCGGAGAGTTGCAAGGCAAAGGCCCAGTTGTTGAACAGCAGAACCGCGGTTTGCGTGTCGTCCCGCCCCAGCGAGCTCATCAGGGCGGAGACGTGCTCGTATGCGGAATTGGCGTCACGATATCGCCCGGCGGCTCGATAGGATTCGGCCAAAGACAACTGCAAGCGCAGATCCGTATATTCGGATCGCAACGGCGATGCGGCGAGTAAGTCTCGCGCGGCTTCGCTCCGCGCAATTGCTTCCCTGGCGGAATCCCGTTCGCGCGCGATCCAGCTGCCGCTCATCAGGCAAGAAGCGCGATCCAGCGTAAACTGCGGTTCGTTGGGAAGTTCACGGAGTCCCTCCTGGAAAAGGTCCTCTGCGCGTGGGAACTCTTTGCGCGCGAAAGCGGCTCCCAGAGCGCAGGCGGCCAGCGCCCGAGCCGACGGGTCCGATAACCCGTGCGAGACTTCGTACGCCTGCTCCAAAACCTGCCGGGCTTTGGTATCTTCGTCCTGATCGACATATTTGCCCCCGATGGAAGTTAACAATTCCGCGCGGCTGATCGAATTTGTATGACCTTGCCGCTCAATAATGTGCTCCGCCCGCTGGAGCAAATCATTTACGGTGAAGGGCTTGCCGGAAGGGGCGGCATCGGCGAGCAAGAAGTTATCAAGATCGTTGATAGACTCAGCGCGTGCCAACTGGCGGAGCGCAAAGTCGCGTTGCGCACGTGCCTTAGATGCTTGTACCAAAGTTCCGACGACGCCCGCGGCTGTTCCCACAAATGCCACGGCTGCCAAAGCCACGGCCACACTGTGCCGGCGCACAAACTTGGTTCCGCGATAGGCAAGCGTGTCCGGGCGCGCGCTGATCGGTTCGTCCCTCAGGTACCGGCGCAGGTCGTCGTCGAGGGCGGTGACCGAACGATAGCGTTCCTTTGGTTCTTTCTTTAATGCCTTCAAAACAACCGTGTCGAGATCCCCGCGCAACATCCGGCTCAGTTTGTCGGGCGTGGTGGCGCGTCTGTCAGCGGCCGTGGTGGCGCCCTCACCATTTGTTTGCGCGGCGACTACGTCAGAGGGCCGTGTTGGCTCGGTGTCCAAGATCGCCTTCATCAAGCTCGCAGCCGTATGTGAGCCTGACCCGGCCGGGTGTTGTCCCGTCAGCAAGACATAGAGCAGAACGCCCAGGGCGTAAACATCGGTAGCGGTCGTAATCGCCTCGCCCTTCATCTGCTCGGGAGACGCATATTCCGGCGTCATCGCCCGCCCGCCTTCGAGCGTAAGCGGGGACTCCGCGCCCTGCCCATCGTTTTCCAGTAATTTGGCAATCCCGAAGTCGAGAAGCTTCACCTGACCATCACTTCGCACCAATATGTTCGATGGCTTCAGATCACGGTGAACAATAAGGTTCGCATGAGCTTGCGCAACCGCCTGTAACACATCCAGGAACAACTGAATGCGGGCCCGAATGTCGAGTCCGCCTTGGTCGCAGGAGTGGTTAATATGATCGCCCTCGACGTATTCGAGCACCAGGAAGGGTTGCCCCGCCTGTGACACCCCGGCATCAATGAGTTCCGCGATGTGCGGATGTGTGAGGCGGCCCAGAATGCGGCCTTCCCGTTTGAAACGTTCCTCGCCGCCTCTTCCCATCAGCGCGATGTTGAGCACCTTCACTGCCACGCGCCGTTCGAATCGCCCATCATTGCGTTCCGCCAGCCACACCGTGCCCATGCCCCCGTGGCCGATCTCTGAAAGCAGGGTGTAGACACCAAACGTCTGGCCAGCCAGGCTCGCTGCGCCAGGCACTTCAGCAGCGCGCACGTTGAGAAATCCCTCCTCGGACAGCACGCGGTGCTCTTCGAGAAGCAATTCCAATTGGCTTGCCAGGGTAGGGTCTTCGACGCGAAGTCTCAAGAGCCAGGTTGAGCGTTCCTGGTCCGTCATTTCGAGCGCTTCGTCGAGCCGTGGGCTCAGGGCATGCCATTGCTCTGGACTGAGTTTGCACATCGATTCCTCAGAGAGGCAGATCCGCGCGTATATTGCGGTGCAGAAAGATGCGCGCCTTTTCCCAACTTCTTTGCACGGTGCGTTCCGAGAGGTTTCGTAGGGCGGCGATCTCCGCGAACGAGAAACCGCAAAAAAACTTCAAGTCCACGAGTTCCGCGAGCTCCGGATCCACTTTGACAAGTTGATCCAGGGCGTCACTGATCATCGAGAGCTCTTTGGGGTCAACCGATTTCTCGCCCACGTCGGTTTTGAGCGACGTGATCTCAAACTCGCCGCCGCGTTTGATCGCGTTGCGGCTTCGCGCATGATCGATGATCAGGCCCCGCATCACGCGTGCGGCGTACCCCATGAACCGCGCCCGGTCGGGAAAGGTAGGTCCATCGCGTTTTGCGATGTCAATGTAGGCCTCGTGCAGGAGCGTGGTCACGCTCAAGCTTGCGGCGCCGCCCCGTCTTGCCAGTTCTCGTTTTGCCAGTTGGTGGAGTTCGGAGTACAAGGTGCTGAAAAGTGTGTCAGCGGCCACGCTGTCGCCGTTTTCAGCTGCGCCGATGAGTGCGGAAATTGTCGGCCCCACGCGACCTCTCCTGTCGGCGAAGCGCCCAGAGTGCCCTTCAGTTTCGCATATTTAGAGGTGGCCACCAAGGCGCGCATCCCCCTGGACCCAGGTTACGGACCCTCCTCTCACCGCTTTTTGCCTTATCCCTTTTGCGTCGGCAAACCGGCGCTCACCCAGCCTTTCCAGCCGCCGTCCATTGATTCCACGTTCGTGTAGCCCATCTTCTGCAGGTTGTCGGCGACCAGCGCCGAGCGAAACCCGCCGCCACAGTACAAAATGAGTTTTGCGCTGCCATCCGGCACGCGCTGCTCGATATCCCGCTCGATAATTCCCTTGCCCAGGTGAATCGCGCCCGGCAGGTGCCCTTGGGCCCATTCGCTCTCTTCGCGCACATCCACTACGGTGAACTTTTCCCCGGCATCCATGCGGCGTTTCACGTCCGGGACGTTCGTTTCCTTCACGCGCTTTTTTGCGTCATTTACCAGCGCCAGAAATTTCGGCGAGTGTGCCATGGCGTTTGCCTCCAATTCCCCGAGCCTACCACATCGTCCCGGGCCAAGAAAAAAGCGCCCCGCATTGCTGCAAGGCGCCCATCGACTGCCATCTTGGGATCGCCACTTAGGGCTTTCCCCCCTCTTTCTTCGCAAAGGCTCGCACGTAGTTCACCAGGTTCCAGCGCGCCTTTTCGCTCGTCCGGTCGCCCTCACCACCGGTCATTTTCCCCCGGCCGTTGGTGACAATGTAAAACAACTCGCCGTCCGTGAATTTCGCCAGCGAATTCGGGTCCCGCCAATCTTTCAGTTTTAGTTTCATGTCTTCGGCAAGGTCGCCTTTCCCGTCGCCGCCCGCTCCGTGGCACATCGCGCAGTGATATCCGAAGAGTTTTTTCGCCGCCGCCGTTCCTTCCGGTGTCGCTTTCACCGGGTTTTTCTTCGCTGCATCTTCCGGCGGAACCGGCGCCGTCGTATCGCTTCCCTGCTGCGCTTGTTTAGTCACCACTTCTTTTGTTCTTGCCAGACCCGCCAGGCTTCCCGCCGCCAGTCCAAGCAACAACACACTCGCGCTTGCAATCGCAATCGGCTGCATACACACCCCCTGTTTTCGGATGGATGGAAGGAGCGAATCCCACTTCATCTAGGCGCGATTTTACGCCCGAGCTTTCCGAAAAGGGTGGAAATTTGCTGTCGCCCTTGCCGTACGACTACTCGAGTCCGATAGGCTGGCTCTTTTCGGCGACCTCGGGTTGCTTCGACGGCACTTTGCATCCTTGCACGGTTTTCTCGCCGCGCCCCCCGGCAGTGAAACGGCTTGTTTCCCTTATGCGGGTTCGCAGCCCATCCATCACGGCCGGAATTACATCGCGTTTCTCGCCGCGAATCAGGTAAATCATCAGGGCGGCTTCTCCCGGCGCGTCGGCGCTGGAGGTAATCCCCACACCCTGCACGCCCCGCTGCTTCATCAATTCTTTCATGTGCGCCGTATGCACCGCTTTCGCGCGTTCCAGTTCCGCTTGCGACACGGTTTGTACCGCGAAGACATCTTGGGCCGGGGCGATTTGCGCGCTCTGTTCGTACTCGAGCATCCCGCGCGCGGCCCCTCCGCGCCTCGCCACAATCCGCGTACCCACTCCTTCGATCGTTGGCGGCAACGGCGTTGCTTCCTGCTCCAGATTCACGACCAGCAACACCGCCGCTTCTCCAGGCCGGTCCACACTCGGCGCCACGCCGACGGCGCTCACATAGGGATTGGTTAGCAATTCCGGCGCATGCAAGTCGCGTGCGCGTTGCGCCTGCGCCAACGAAGCGGCGTCCACAAGAATCGCCCCTTGCCTGGAGGCGGATTTCACGGCGTCCGCCGCGTGCGCGCATCCGATCACCTGGTGCGTTGACGCGCTGCCCACAAACGATGCCTGGTTCCCTTGCTGGTCCGCGAGTGCCGCCAACACGTCGGCCACAGGGTTGCCTACCGTATCCGTGTCGGAGCCGCCATAAAGCAGCGCCACCGGATCCGCCGTCGATTCATCAACAATCACTGAGCCGGAATCTCCCCCGGCACTGAAGCCCCCGCCGGAAACCGAAATCTGATTCGAGTAGTTCACGTTGAAAGTAGTGCCTCCATTGCATTTCGTCTGGTAGGTGACCATCACGGCCAGATTGGTAACGGCTACGCTCGAGCAGGTCAAACCCGTCGTCCTTCCACTCTTGGCCACGCCCTCGCCAATTCGGGCCGCGATCCCTTTTCCTTGATGCGGGGGCCCGGGATCTGGCGTGCCTCCCGTTGCAGTCGCTCCCAACGAGAGAACGTTCCCGGAAAGATCCACCGCACCCGGCACAATCTGCGCGATGGCCGCGTCCACATTTATCCCGCCGGTTTGCAGGTTCACGAAGGAAGTCAGGTGGGCTACCGTGTGAGCACCGGCTGTTCCGCAGTTGGCGTCAATCAACCCTGGCTGGATGATGGGCTCTCCCGGCGAGGCTTGATCGCTCCTGGCCAGCACGTGATTGTTGCTCAAAATGTAGAAACTACCGTTGCGGGTCAACAGCGACCCCAGCGTGCCGGAGCAGCAGGTGATCTTGTTTCCTTGTGTCACTTTATCGTCGGCGTTTCCGCCCGATGTTCCGAGCCGAATGGGCAGATTCTGCTCCGACTGGCTACTGTTGGTTTGGAAAATCTGTACGCGGCCGGTTCCGGTTTTCGTCTTGTCCGACTGCAGAACCGCGGTCACCACCTCGCTAGAAGGATTCGGCACCGTGGCCGGGGCGCGGTAAGTTCCATCGGAATCAATCGTGCCAACCGTGGAATTGCCTCCGGAGATTCCAGCCACTTCCCAACTGACCGCGGTGTTCGCAGTGCCCGTCACCATCGCCGTGAACGACACCTGTTGATTAACAACCACGGAGGTCGCCGACGGTGAGACCGTTACCGTGACCACGCTCGCCATTCCGCTGTTGCTCGACGAAGACCCACCGCCGCATCCGGCGATGCCACACAACCCCAGCGCTATTGCCATCTTCGGGATTCGCCCCATGATCGTTTCCTTCTCCGCCAGCCCGGTTCAGGCCGGCACTCCGTAAATGACCCGCCCGAGCATGGGGGGGCAGCGGGTTATCGAAATCGTCGCTTGGCAGGGGCGCGCAAACCTCTTCGCCTACCTAGTATGGAGGGCCGTCTTTGGCTGGGGGTTGCTTTGGCCCTTTTTAGTGGGCGCCCAAATTACCGAATTCCAAGGCCTGCCTATTTTCCAATGTCTGTTTTCCATTCTGCTATTCAATGTCTCGCCAGTTCGGGCCCGTGCCCATCTCCACCACCAGCGGCACAGCCAGTTCGTATACGCCTTCCATCTCTTCTTTCACCAGTCTCTCCAGCTTGCTCTTTTCCTTGGACGGCAGTTCAAATAACAACTCGTCGTGCACCTGCAGGATCATTTGCGCCGCGAGCTTTTCCTTCTTGAGCCGTGCGGCAATCGAAATCATGGCCATCTTGATCAGGTCCGCTGCCGTGCCCTGCAGCGGCGAATTCAAGGCCGTGCGCTCCGCAAAATTTCTCATTTGCATTTGCGGCGAAGTGATTTCGGGAATAGGCCGGATCCTCCCGAACAACGTCTTGGCCATGCCGGTCTTTCGCGTTTCCACCAGCACATCATCCAGATACTTTTTCACGCCGCGATACCGCGCGAAATACGCGTTGATGAATTGCGCCGCCTCTTTCTGCGGGATGCCCAGTTGCTGCGCTAGCCCGAACGCCGACAACCCGTAAATGATCCCGAAGTTGATGGCCTTGGCGGCACGGCGATGTTCCGCTGTCTGCGCGAGCGGGCCAACACCAAATACCTCCTGCGCCGTGCGTGCATGGATGTCTTCGCCGTTGCGGAAAGCCTCCACCAGCACCGGATCTTTCGAAAAGTGCGCCATGATGCGCAATTCAACCTGCGAATAATCTGCCGCCAGCAGGATTTTCCCCTTTTCCGCCACAAACGCCGCGCGAATCTCGCGCCCGAGTTCCGTGCGAATGGGAATATTCTGCAAATTCGGATCGCTCGAGCTCAGCCGTCCGGTCGCTGTTCCCGTCTGCGAAAAGCTGGTGTGCAGCCGCTTGGTCTCCGGATGAATCAGTTTGGGCAAAGCATCCACGTAGGTGGACTTCAGTTTTGCCACCTCGCGGTAATCGATCACCTTCCCGGGCAGTCCGTGCTGCTCTTTCATCTCTTCCAGGACGTCCGCGGCCGTCGAACGTACTTTTCCCCTGCCGCGACGTGCCGGAGGCTGTAGATTCAGCTTGTCGAAGAGGATCTCGGCGAGTTGCGTCGGCGAATTCACGTTGAACTCCGCGCCCGCCAGCTCCCAGATCTCCTTTTCGAGGCGCCGTACCTCTTTTGCCATCGAGTGCGACATCATCGCCAGGGCTTCCGGGTCCACCTGGATTCCCGCGTGTTCCATCTCCGCTAGCACCCCAGCCAGCGGCAAATCGATCTTCTCGTATACGTTGTCGATACCCTGCGCATCCACTTCCTTGCGCAGCACGGGAGCCAGGCGCTGCAGATAATCCGCACGCTCCCCCGCTCCGTCGCCCAGCGGCACATTGAACTGCCGGAACACCACATCCGCGAAGTTATGGTTGGCTGTAGTGGGCCGCAGCAGATACGAATAGAGCTGCGTGGCGTGCTCGATATTCTCCGCGCCGCTGGTCAGCAACTGAACCAGTTTGGGGTCGTGTACAATCTTTCGCCGTTGGGTGTCTTCGAGCGCCGCGCCGAGCGCCTTCAGCGCCTCGCCCTTTTTGTCCGTCCAGACCGCCCGCCCTTCTCCCTCTTTCGTCGAAACCTCGATTCCCGCTACCCGCGTCCCGAACCCCTCCGTCTCACGTTCTCCCGCCTCCAGATTCAGCCACACCGCCAGGGCGCTCTTTGCCGGCAATTTGTTCAAATACTCCTTGAACTCATCTGCATTCCCAAACTGCGCGTAATCTCTGGGCTTCTCCTCTTCCTTACTCTTCTCTTGCTTCCCACCACTCGCTTGCCCCGAGTCTTCCCGAGGAGCCACTCGCCACTCGCTTCCCTCGAGCAAAGCCGACGGGTTATTTTCCTTGGCCGCGAGCAACTCCCTCAACAACGAATTAAACCCCAGCTCCCGGTACAACTTCTCCAGCGCAATCGGATCCGGCGACTGGACTTGCAGCTTTTCCAGGTCCACTTCGAGCGGCACGTCCATATGGATGGTTGCCAACTGCTTGCTCATCATCACTTGTTCTCTTTGCTGCTGCAGCGCTTCACGGTATCGCTTATTCGCCACTTCATCGGCATGCTCTAGCGCACTTTCCACGCTGCCGTATTTCTGAATCAGCTCCGCCGCTCCTTTTTCGCCAATTCCTTTGGCGCCCGGAATATTGTCGACCGTGTCGCCCAGCAGCGCCATCAGGTCGACTACTCTCTCCGGCGGCACGCCCAAAATCTCCGTCACCTTTTCTGCGTCCACAATGGTGTCGGCCTTCGCCCCGCCCGATCCGGTGCGCAGAATCCGCACGCCGGAATTCACCAGTTGCATCATGTCTTTGTCGTTCGACACCACCAGCACGTCCAGTTTCTTCGCCGCCGCTTTCCTGGCCATCGTGCCGATTACATCATCGGCTTCGAAGCCGTCCAGCTCCAGGATCGGCATCCTCATGGCTTCGCAAAGCTTGCGCACGTACGGCAATTGCACGCTCATCTCATCTGGCATCGGCGGCCGCTGCGCCTTGTACGATTCGAACAGCTTGTCGCGAAACGTCGGCTGCCGCGTGTCGAACACAATCGCCAGGTATTCCGGCTTATAGTCCTTCAGCAGCCGTCGCAGGATATTTGCGAACAGAAACGGCACTTTCGTGGGCATGCCATTCGGCGCGTTCATGCGCATCATCGGCGCGTAAAACGCCCGGTAGATGTGCGCCATAGCATCCACCAGGAAAACTTTCTTCGAATTTTCGCTCTTAGCGGTCATCGCGCGAGTATACCTTGAGTGCCGGAGCAAACGCCCGTGGCACAGGCACCGCCGCCCCTTCGCGCATTCTTTGCGCGACTCCTGCCTTTCGAGCCCGTCCACGTGCCATAATTCCGCCGGGGCAGGAACTAACGTGGCGGCACAATTTTCCTATTTTCTGAAATCCCCGCGGCTGGGTTTTCGTACCTGGTCCATGGAGGACGTTCCCCTTGCCGTGAAACTCTGGGGAAACACCGAAGTCACTCGCACCTTCGGCGGACCATTTTCGGAGCCGCAAATTATGGAAAGGCTGGCGCGCGAAATTGCCAATCAACTCGCCTACAAGCTCCAGTATTGGCCGGTCTTTCATTTGGAAAACGCCGAATTCGCCGGCTGTTGCGGGCTTCGGCCGTACAAGGAAGGAAAACAAATCTTCGAACTCGGCTTCCATTTCCTTCCACAATTCTGGGGGAAACGACTCGCCACGGAAGCAGCGCAAGCGGTCATCTCTTACGCCTTTGGGCCACTCGCTTTGAAGGGTCTATTCGCCGGACATCATCCCGACAACGCCGCCTCGGCTCATGTTCTCAAGAAGCTCGGTTTTCGCTACACCCACGACGAAATTTATCCACCCACTGGCGAGCTCCATCCCTCTTACTTTCTCGCCCCGCCCAAATAAAAAGGGGCGCCGCTCCCTGGCGCCCCCGTACATGTTTCTTCTTCTTTTCTAAGTTCGTCAGTGCGCCGCCGGCGCGTTGGCTTGCGAAACCAGCAGCATCCGCGTGCCGCTGTCCAGATGCACGTTCTTGCCGGTGGAGGTAATCAGCGAACCCTGTGTGCCGTTGGTGCCGGCCGCGTTCAGGTTCAACCCGTTGATTCCAAACACACCGCGGCTGTTGGAAGTGAATTGCCCCGCGGCATTCAACGATCCGGTGGCGTCATGGGTCGCGCCGCCGGCTGCGGAGGCCGTCGTTTGCGTGGCCGAATTCAACGTTCCGCGGGCCCCGTTTCCTTTGCCCGCCACGGTATTTGTCGCACCACCAACCGCGCCACCGGTTGTGGATGTCACGCCACCCACAGCTCCGCGCCCGCTGCTTGCGGCAGATCCTCCATAGCCAGCGCCACCAGGCGGCTCGAGGTCATCGATGGCCGATGCTTCGCTTGACGCCGTGCCCAGCGCTTGGATCGAAGCGTTCATCGGCATTTCCTGCCCGTCCTTCATCACCGCCTTATCGAACACGATGCCCAGTTGTGAATCCGCTTGCCCGTTGGCGCGAGCGGAAGCCTCCGTCACGTGTCCCATCATTTTCGTACCTTTGGGAAGAATCGTCTTCCGTCCGGATTTCACTGCTTCGGTCGTGTGCGCCGTTACCGGCTCTCCTGCCTTGCTCTTTTTCGAATCGATCGGCTTATCCAGCGTCGCGTTGAACGCCGTTCCGTCCGCCAGCATGGCGCTGCCCTGCGTTCCCTGCGCTGACACATTCGCCGAGTTGTTCCCTTTTGCCGAAGCCTGGGCGCCGTGTTGGCTTGCTTGTGCGGAAGCCTGACCGCTGGCGGCAACTCCTGCCTGTGCGCCTTCTTGCGTTTGCGCGCCGGTATTGACGGCGTAGAGCATTCCGCAAATAAGGACCAGTCCTGCTGCTTTCATGACATTCCTCCTCGAAATGTAGGGGTCGCTCCCGGGCTGGTATCCCCTTTTTTTAAAATAGGGGTCGCGAAGGGCCTGCGGTAATCATAGGCAACCCGCCTGCCAAGCGTAACGAGCTTTGTTTTCAATTGTTTACAAAAGGCAGGTACCTCGTCCGCAGGCTCTCCACTTTGAAAAATGGGCTACCCACCGGGGAGGATTTACATGTTTTCCCTTAGGTATCTTCAGGGATTTGCCTGACGCAATCAGCTAGATAATTCCCAGCAGCTTGCCTACTTCCGCCAGAGTCTCCGCCGCCTTCAAGAGGTGTTCCCGCTTGTGTGCTGCGCTCACGATGGCACGCAGGCGTGCTTTTCCTTCCGCCACCGTCGGATAGCCCACGGCCGGCGCGAACACGCCCGCATCAAACACCTTCCGCGAAAATTCAAACGCCTTCGCCGCCTCGCCCACATGAATCGGCACGATCGGCGTCTCGCTGGTCTTGAACTGGAATCCGCGCTTCTTCAGCTCTTTCTTGAAAAATTTCGTGTTGGCCCAGAGCTTCTTCACCAGCTTCTCGCCCTCCGGCGAATCCAGCAGTGCAAACGCCGCCTGGCAAGCCGCCGCCGTGGCCGGCGGGTGCGAGGTCGAAAACAAAAACGGCCGCGCCCGCAAATACAAAAAGTCGATCAAATCCCGCGAGCCGCAGACGTACCCACCCATCGACCCGATCGCCTTGCTCAGCGTGCCCACCTGGATGTGCACGCGCCCGTGGCAGCTGAAGTGATCGATTGTACCGCGCCCGCCACGTCCCAGCACACCGCTTGCGTGCGCGTCGTCCACCATCATGATGCCGTTGTACTTCTCCGCCAGGTCGCAAAGCTGCGGCAACGGCGCGATGTCGCCGTCCATGGAAAACACGCCGTCGGTAATGATCAGCTTCTTGCCAGGAAAGCTCGCGTACTCCTGCAGAATCCGCTCGCAGTCCTGCACATCTTTATGCTTGAAAACCTTGATGATCGCCTTCGAAAGGCGCGCACCGTCAATAATCGACGCGTGATTCAGCTCGTCGGAAATAATCAGGTCGTCCTTGCCCAACACTGCCGACACCGTTCCGGCATTCGCCGTGAACCCGGACTGGAAAACCACGCAGGCTTCCACGTTCTTGAACTTGGCGATCTGCTCTTCCAGATCCATGTGCAGCTTCATCGTTCCTGCGATCGTGCGCACCGCGCCAGCGCCCACGCCCAGTTTGCGCACCGCTTCAATCGAGGCCTTCCGCAGCCGCCTGTCGGACGTCAACCCCAGGTAATTGTTCGACGCCAGGTTGATTACCTCGCGCCCGTCAAATGTGCATACCGGCTTTTGCTCGCCTTC
>DATFSI010000232.1:0-13824 GCA_035262705.1 Candidatus Acidiferrum sp.
ATCGTGGTGATGACTCATGACTCCTCGGCGAAGGTCTACTACCAGGAGCATCTCTACCTGATGAAGGAGACGCCCGCGGTCGATGGCACGCGCTACTCCGACGGCAAATTCGTGTGGTGGAGCAAGGACGACACCGGCTTCCTGCAGGAGGAGGACACCTCGATCGGCGAGGGACAAAAGATCGCGAAGGATTGCTACCGGGTGGCGGCGCAGGCGGAAGCAGCGCGCTACAGCACAGTGACCGGGACGCTGACCTATCTGGTGCGCATGGCGCTGCCGCCGCAGGCGGTGGTGCAGGTGCAGTTGCTGGACCTTACCCGCGGGGAAACCGCGGCGACCCCGGGCGCACTGGTTGCGGAGGAGAAATTCCCCCTGGGATCGCACCAGCCGCCGGTGGCGTTCACGATCAAGGTGGATTCCGCGAAGATCGACCCGAAGCACACCTATGGCGTAAGCGCGCGGATTTCGCTGCTGGGCCAGCCGCGGTTTGTCACCAAGGAGCCCTACAAGGTGCTGACCCAGGGCAATCTCACTAAGGCGGACATGGTGCTGCTGCCAGCGGGGAGGCCATGACAAATTCCTTCCTTATGGGGCGATTTTGTCACTTCGAGCGAAGCGAGAAATCTGCTTTTTTTCCACCCGGCGCATGAGAAAGCGGATCCCTCCGGGCAACACCGGTGACAGCAGGAGACCCGACCCCGTCCCGCCGTACAGGTGCCCGTTACGAATCCAGGCCTTTGCGACCCATGACCTTGACATCTCCGAGCCCTATACTTCGGGAATGGCGCCCTCTCACGACGAGAACACCATGGCCATCACTTCCCGGCCACAGGTCGGCATCCTGATCTTTGAAGACGAGGAGCGTAGCGGCGCGGCCCTGCGGCAAATCCTGGACTCGGAAGGCTGCCGCGTGCGGGTGGTGCCGGACCTGAAGCTGCTCCAGACGGAACTGAAGACCGGGGAATACTCGCTGCTGGTGGCCAATGTGGAGCTGGTGGGGCCGGAGACGCCGCTGTTTCACGTCCTGCGCGAGCTCGGCACGGTCAGCGTGGAGGAGGGCGGACGGTTCCGCGTGCTCTTCATGGTTCCCGAGCTGGGGACCAAGCAGTTCGTCGCGCAACTCGAAGAAGCCAGGCTGCCGCACGTACAACGTCCGTTTCACCTGCACGATTTCCTGGAAAAAGTCAGCGATCTGCTGGTGGAAGTGAAGGCCATCGAAGGGCCGCTGCGCATGACGCGCTACGAATTCGGCGCGGTGCGCAAGAAAAAGAAGGCCGCCAGCAAGCTGTCCTCGATGTTCGCCTCGCGCGACTCCTATTCCTACACCGAGGAGGAGTTGGCCGAATACGAGCGCCAGGAGGCGGAAGCCTCGCTGACGCGCAAGAAGCCGCGACGCGACCTCGGCGACACAAGATAGGCAACGAAGTAAAGAAGTCGAGGTGTAAAGAATCGCTTCCGGCAGCATGGGATTCCCCCCTCCTACGGACTCTGCTGCTCTCGGCGACCTCTGAGTAAAACAAGGCACCGCTTTAGGTTTTTCCCTACCTCGCTACCTCTTTCCTTCATCACTCCCGGCTAGTACCTGCCTGCCTGCTCCCGTTTCCCCTGCAAGAAATTTTCCCACCCGCGTTCTAACTCCAAACGCGCCCGGCGCGCGTGCTGGAGGATGATATGGACCGCACCCTGATCAGTGTGTTCGGACACGGCTTGCTGGGAATTTCTGGGCTGGGATTGATCGCCCTGGGTTTTGTATGGTGGCCGCCGATAGACGCCGCACCGCCCGGAAAAGTCGAAGGCGAATGGCGATTGCTGGAGCCGGTGACGTACGAGAATCTGAGCGTGTTTCCGGTGGTGAGCCCGGCGGAACACGACACCAGCGCGTTCCTGACGCTGGAAGACGGCCTATCCAGCGGCGAGGTGACCGTGCGCGAGCAGGGCGCGGAGGCGCTCTACCGCAACCGCGACGGCGCCCGCCCCGTGAACCAGAGTTACGGCGGGCCGTCGGTGAACCAGCTTGTGCTGGTGAACCACAGCAAGCGTCCGCTGGTGCTACTGGCGGGCGAACTGGTGAGCGGCGGCAAGCAGGACCGCATCATCGGCAAGGACCGTATCGTGGCGCCGTTCGCGGAGCCACTGCCCCTGGACGTGTTCTGCGTGGAGCACGGGCGCTGGTCTTCCGGCTCGCAGTTCAACGAAGCCAAGACGATTGTCCACCCGAGTGTGCGCGAGCAGGCCGCGGTGAAGCAGAAGCAGAACGACGTGTGGACCGCGGTGACGGCAGGTTCGACGGCGCCGCGCGCAAAGACGGCGCCTGCGCCGGCAGTGCCTAGCGCTGCCCTAGCGGACACGATCCGGGACGAAGCGCCGACGCAGTCCTACAACAAGATCTACGAGTCGCGGAGATTGAACGCACCGGTAGAAACGGTTGTGAACGAGATCCAGCGGAGATTCCGCAAAGAAAGCTCGGGGCTAAAGGGCGAACGCGTGGTGGGCGTGGTGGTAGCCTACGGCGGGGAAGTGGCGTGGAGCGACATTTTCGCATCGGGCGATCTGTTCGCGGCGTACTGGGGCAAGCTGCTGCGCAGCTACGCAGTGGAGGCGGTGGCCCGGCCGACGCTGCGAGAAAAGCCGTCCATAGAGGACGCGCGGGAGTTTCTGCAGCGGTTGAACGGGCGCGAGCGGACGGAAGCCGAGCCGGGTGTGTATCGCTGGCGCGAGATCAACGAGGACGGGCTCTCGCAGATTGAGCTGGATGCGCTGGAGCCGAAGGTGATGACGCTGCATCGGCTGATGGTGCGGAAGACGAGCTGAAAGTTCACGGGGTCCAGATAACGGAAGCGTCGCGAAATTTTTTTACGGCGCTATGGTCGCGCGTGGTGGCAAGAAGATGGGCAACTCCAGCAGGCCACGTGGGATGGCGCAGCGTGGAGGCAATTTCCGCCAGCGGAACGAGGACGAAACGCCGTTCGAGCATGCGTGGATGCGGAACCTGCAGTTCCGGTGTGTCCAGTGTTTCGTTGCCGTAGAGAAGAATGTCCAGATCGATGAGCCGCGGGCCCTTAGGAATGGTTTTTCGGCTCCCCATGCGCGATTCAATGACGCGCAGGGCGCGGAGAAGGTCCAGGGCATCGAGTTCGGTGGCGCCTTCGAGTGCGGCATTGAGGAACCAGTCCTGGTCGAGATAGTCAAGCGGTTCGGTTTCATAGACGCTGGAGACACGGCGGATGTGCACGCCGAATTCGGGGAGATGCTGGAGCGCGGCGCGGAGGTTTTCCTCGCGTTCCCCGATGTTGGTGCCGAGGGCGATATAGACGGTGTTCATCGCAGACACCCACCGCGGGAGCGGCGGTTTCTCGTTAGCTTAGCGCATTCCGGCGCGGCGGCGGAGCATGCCGACCATGGAGTGGGCCTCGGGTAGCTTAAGGAAAGAAGCAACACCGAAGAAGAGAACTCCGTAGACAGACAAGACAACGAGAGCGGTGGGGATCGGCCCGCGCGGGCCTAGCACAAAAAGTGTGCCACGGCCGGCGGCGGCTGCAAGAAGCGCGGCGAACCATACCTGCGCGAGAAACGCGAGCGGCACACCAACCTGGCCGATGCGCCGGCGGATGCCTCGCTGCAAAAGCGTGAACTCCACCCAGGAAGCGATGCCCGCGGAAATAGTGAGCCCGGCGACGCCCCAGCGCTGCTCGATGCCGAGCAGCCGCGGGAGCGGAAGCGCGGCCAGGTACCCGAGCAGCGTGGTGAGCAACACGCGCAGAATCGCGAAGCGCAGCGGGGTGCGAGTGTCGCGGAGTGCATAGTAGCCGGAGGAGTAGAGGCGGCCTAGCGTGGAGGCGAGAAGTCCCACCGTGGAACCTGCGAGGATGCCCCAAACGTAGGTCGCATCGTCGTGGGTGAAGCGGCCGGACTGGTAAATAGCGGCGACGATGACGTCGCCCAGAATGAGAAATCCGGCGACCGAGGGAACAACCAAAAAAGTAATCTGGCGAAGGCCGGCATTGAGCCGCGTGCGCAAAACGGACGCGATCTCGTCGGCCCCACCGGTGGCACTGCTCATCAACGGAAGTTCCGCGGCGGAAACGGACATGCCGAAAAGGCTGACAGGAAGCGTGTAGAGAGTCTGCGCGTAGGCGAGCGCCGCGACGCCGCCATCGGGCAGCCAGCTGGCGAGGAAGGCGTCAATGTAAGCGCTGATCTGCACAACGCCGCGACTGACGAACACAGGAAAGAAATTGTGGATCACGGCGCGGACGTGCTCTCCCTGATGCGCGAAGGAAAGTTTCAGGCCGCCGAGGAGGCGGAGCACTGTGGGAAGCTGGACAAGGACTTGCAATGCGCTGCCGACAACGGAGGCCCAGGCCGTGATAACGACGAGCGAATTTTGCGGGCGGCCGGCGCCAAAGGCGATCATCCCGGCGATCATGGCGATGTTCCACAGGACCGGCGCGGTGTAAGAGAGGAAGAATTTGCGATGGCTGTTGAGAACTCCGAGGCACCACGCAGAGCCGACAAGCAGCCCTGCACCGGGAAAGAGAATGCGAACCAGGCGAACGGTGAGTTCACGCTTTTCGCCATGGAAGCCGGGAGCGATAGCTTCGATGAGCCACGGAGCAGTGAGCACGCCGAGCATGACGAGAACGGAAGTGGTCAGAGCGAGCAGCGCGGCCACAGCGCCGGCGGTGCGGCGCGCCTCTTCTTTGTTGTCGCGAGCGAGTAGGCTGGCGTAAACGGGAATGAAGGAGGCGGAAAGCACGCCTTCGCCAAAAAGGTTCTGCAGGAAATTCGGGATGCGCAGCGCAGCCTTAAAGACGTCAGCCGCGGCGGAATTGCCGAAGTAGTGTGCAAAGACTCGATCGCGGATGAGTCCGGCAACGCGGCTCAGGAAAATCCCGGAGGCAACGAGAAAAGCAAAGCGTTTGGAACTGGGCGGGGCAGATTGGGTGGCGGCAGTCTCGGTCAAGAGAGTTTCTCGATGTAACGAAACAAGGGTTTGCTCATCAGAGTTCTGTAGTTCAAGATACCTTATCCTCAAAACCGGAACGGGGGCGAATTGAGCCCCGTGTGCCGTGAAACCACTGCTTTGCAGACACGTCGAATCAGGATTGGGTTCTGGAAAATCGAATTCAAGATGGCCGGGAGAACCGAGATGAGAAAACGAACTGTGGAGACAGCATCCTTGCGCATTATCGGCGTTTTTGGACTGGGGCTCGCCCTTGCCAGTGCCGGACGCACGCAAAACAAGGATTTTTCGAAGGTGGAGATTAAGGTCACCAAGGTTTCCGGGAACATCTACATGATGGAAGGGGAAGGCGGGAACATCGCCGCTTCGGTGGGTGAGGACGGCATCGTCATCGTGGACGACCAGTTCGCGCCACTGGCGGACAAGATCCAGGCGGCGCTAAAGAATCTGAAGATCACCGACAAACCGGTGCGCTTTGTGATCAACACGCACTACCACGGGGATCACACCGGCGGGAACGAACCGTTTGCCAACACCGGCTCGACGTTGATCGCGCAGGACAATGTCCGCAAGCGGCTGGAGAACGGCAGCATGGCGGGCATTGGAGGCTCCCAAGTTTCGGAAGTGAAGCCGGCGCCCAAGGGCGCCCTGCCGGTCATTACCTTTGACCACGACGTGACCGTACACTTGAACGGCGAGGACATCCGCGCGCTGCATTTCCCCGCCGGGCACACCGACGGCGACGCCATCATCTTCTTTCCCAAAAACAATGTGGTACACATGGGGGACGACTTCGTACGCTACGGATTTCCGTTTATTGACGTGGCCAGCGGCGGCACCGTGCAGGGGATGATCGCGGCGATGGAAAAGGTGCAAACGCAAGTGCCGGCCGACGTCAAGGTGATCCCCGGCCACGGCGCACTCTCCAACCTGGATGACGTGCGCGCGTACGTGAAGATGCTGAAAGAAACCATGGCGGTGGTACAGAAGGCGCTGGACGAACATAAAACGCTGGAACAGATGAAGCAGGAGAAGCTTCTCGATCCATGGAAGAAGTGGTCGGGCGACTTCATCAATACCGACCAGTTCCTGGAAACGATCTACAACTCGCTGACAGGAAACAAGGGTGCGTTTGTAAAGCACAATTAGCTCTTAGATAAGTTGCGAAGCTCTTCTGTGGAAGGGGTCAAATGGTTCGGAGGATTCTGCGGACAGGGGCAAGCGTCATTGGGATGGCCGTTGCAACGGTTACGCTGGGACGGATTGCGCAAGCGCAGGAGAGCAACTTCTCTAAGGCGCAGCTCAAAGTAGGGAAGGTCTCCGGGAATGTTTCAATGATCCCCCGGACGAACGGCCAGCCCATGCACAACTAAAGACAAGTCGACAATTTAAAGTTCATAGTCGAAGTTATTCGACGATGATGCGGTCGGCCCATTCCACCAGGCTGACAAACGTGGCGGGGTTCCCGAACTTCGCGCCCCAGTTGGCCAGATCGTTTTCCGCGACGCCACGCGCCCGGCTGCAGGCCCCTCAAGCAAAGATGGATATATGTTTGGCGGCTAGCTTTTCAAGTGTCTCGATCAGCGGCGGCCAGCCCACGGGAAGGACCGCGGCGGCGGTAGCTTTGCGCATCAGGTAGTTGGCATCCGCCAGCAGAAAGATCTGCACCTCGTGTCCGGCTTCGCTCAAGGCCAGCGCGTGGGAAAAAACGAAGGAGGCGCGGGTGGGGTCGTCCGTTCCCCAGGCGCTCTTCATCATGATTTTCAGCGATTTTTTCGACGACTCCTGCGCTTTCACGCCAAAAGACAAAAACGGCAACCCGAGCAACTGTGCAAGAAATTGTCTGCGGGCCATGTGGTTGCTCCTGAGAAGGGTGTTCCGCGGGCTACTATGTTCCGAGAAAAGTACTCCTCCAAGCGGGTCGTGTCGAGGAAAAAAACAATGCGAAAATGACGTGCAAAGCCGCCGTGTGGCTATTTCTGGCCGATGACTTTGTCGCGCTTGAGTTGCTTGACGAGAGCGCGGGCGTATTCTTTGCCGAGTTTTTCAAAATCCTTGGAATAAACGGTATCGGTTTCGCCGCTCCATACGAGTTTTTCGTCCTTGACGTTGTAGAAATTCACTTCCACGCGAATGACAATATTTTCCTGGGTGTAAGAACTGGTGGGGATAAACGTGCCCATCGCCATGTTCCAGTAGGGCCAGAAGGTGTAATAACCAGGGGGCGGAACATAAATTCCACCGGTCACGACCTCCTCTGTTTCCGTGCGGGTGGCCTTGGGCCGAATCACAATGACTCCGTCAAGGACACTTTCCTTAATCCGCTGGCGAAGTTCTCCTTCCATCATTTCGTTTCTGGGCGGGAGCACCATATAGCTTTGTACTGCTTCAACACCATTTTTTCCCAGGAGTTTCTTCATCTCATCTTCGAATTCCTGACGAATCAAATAGTTTTCCAGGATACTGGCGACGAGCACTTTTTTGAACTTCGGCATGGGCATGCCCGTAAGGACCCAGCGATGGACGATGTCCGTCCCCGCGAACAGCGGCACGACGGAAAGGAACAGGATTGCTACAAGAAAGAAAATTCGCGTGCGCAAGTTGGCTCCATGGGCGGAAGCGATGGGGTTTCCTGTATGGTAGCACGCCTCACGGATCCGCCATGGTTGCCCGTCACACGGCGCTCGCGGGAGCGCGCATTCTCGCCCACAGACTTCAGATTTTCCCGGCAATCATACGGTCGAGGGAAACAGCGCCCGCGCCGCGGATCATGATGAGCACGGCTATCGCGATGGCCAGCAGGTGATATTCGAAGCCCTCGCCTTTTTGCATGCCGTACCAGTTCATGAAAAAGCCGTTACGGAAATGAACCGTGCAAACTGCCCCGCACATTTCCGCGGCGATGCCCAGCCCTCCGAGGCGTGACAACAGCCCGAAGATCATGCTGAGGCCTCCAAAAAATTCCACAAAAATCGCGAAATACGCGATGGCCAAAGGCATGCCCATTTTGAGGAATGCACCGACGGTGGCGGAAAAACCAAATCCGCCGTACCACCCAAGCAGTTTCTGTGCCCCATGGGCAAAGAAGACGATTCCCAGGAGCAGACGAACGAACGTGAGAGTCAAATCGTTACTGGTTTGCAGCAATTTTTGAAGCACCGTATCCCTCCCCTCCTGGCAGCAGAATCAGAACATAACTTCGGCCTGGAAGAATAGATGGAATTGCAGGCGAAAGGTTAAAAAAGACGACTCTGACGCTTGGGCAGGTCGCGGCCGAAGTACTGGTAAGCGCGCGCGGTGGCCACGCGGCCGCGCGGTGTGCGGTCGAGCATGCCGATCTGCATCAAGTAGGGCTCGTACATCTCTTCGATGGCGTCTTCCTCTTCGCTGAGCGCGGCGGCAAGTGTCCCGACGCCGACGGGACCGCCGTTGTATTTGTCGAGCAGGGCGAGAATCAGGTTGCGGTCGACTTCGTCGAGGCCGTGCTCGTCCACGCCAAGCATATGCAACGATTCTTGCGCCACTTCGCGAGTGATACGGCCGGCGGCGCGCACCTCGGCGAAGTCGCGAGCGCGGCGCAGCAGGCGATTGGCGATGCGTGGCGTACCGCGGCAACGGCGGGCGATTTCCTCGGCTCCGCCCTCTTCCATCTGGATATTCAGGATTTTGGCGGAGCGGTGCAGGATGATGAGTAGGTCCTGAGGCTCGTAGAAATCGAGGCGATGGACGATGCCGAAACGCGAGCGCAGCGGCGCAGTGATGAGACCCGCGCGCGTGGTGGCGCCAACGAGCGTGAAATGATTGAGATGAAACGGATGAATGCGCGCGCCGGGTCCCTGCCCGATGACCAGGTCCACGCGAAAATCCTCCATGGCGGGGTAGAGGACCTCCTCGACCGCAGGTTGCAAGCGATGGATTTCGTCCAGAAAGAAAACTTCCTTTTGATCGAGAGACGTCAGGATGGCCGTTAGGTCGCCTTTGCGTTCAAGTAGCGGCCCGGCGCTGGTCTTGATGGGCACGCCAAGTTCTTTGGCGATGATTTGCGCCAGCGTGGTTTTGCCAAGGCCGGGAGGACCATAGAGCAGCACATGATCGAGCGCTTCGCCGCGACTGCGCGCAGCTTCAATGGCGATGGCGATGTTTTCCTTGACCCGCTTCTGGCCGATGTATTCACCGAGAGTTTGCGGACGCACACTGGCGTCGAGGCGCGCGTCGTCGTCAAAGGCCGCGCCGGAGACCATGCGCGCGGGTTTGAGGGCGGCTCTCTTGGCAGTGAAATCGGTCATGAAGGAAGAAGGATAACAGCAAACAGCGAGCAACGAACAGGAGACTCCCTCATCCGGCGGAAGCCCGGGGGGCGCTCAGTGCCGCAAGGCTGACGCGAAGGAGTTTTTCGAAATTGGGCGAGCCAGCGTCGCGGCGGGCTTCGGTGAGGACGACGTCTACGGTGCGCTCATCGTAGCCTAGATTGAGCAGGGCGGATTTTACGTCGGATTCGACACCGGCGGGCGAAGATGGCGCAGGCTTTTCAGCTTCGACGGCAACCGTTTCGAGCTTGTCCTTGAGTTCGACGACGATGCGCTCCGCCGTTTTCCGACCCACGCCCGGAATTTTGGTGAGGCGCGCCAAATCGCCGGACCGGATGGCGGGAACCAGTTCTTCGACATTCATGCCCGAGAGAATCTTGAGCGCCAACGTGGGACCCACGCCGGACGCGCCCAGAAGCAGTTCGAACAGATGCTTTTCGCGCGCAGAGAGAAAGCCATAGAGAGCGAGGGCATCTTCGCGGACGTGGGTGTAAATGAGCAGGGTGACTTCCGCATGCAGATCGCCGAGCGCGGCGAACGTCGAAAGTGGCACGGCAACGAGATAGCCAACGCCCCCGACATCAAGAATCACCTGGTTAGGCCGCTTTTCAAGGAGCCGCCCGCGGAGAAGTCCAATCATCGCCTGCCAGTATTGCTGCGCCGCAGCGGAAGTGTCAACGAGTAGCGAAGGCCGACCGAAATCACACGGGTGAGTGACTAGGGTCACGGATCGGCTGAAGCGGGGGGAGGGCGGACCGACGAATGGCCGCGCACCATCAAACATCAGCTCAGCCTGACGCTGTCCGGAACCCATGCGGGAGACTTGGCAGGTTCCGGGAGTCCCGGCATTCGCTGGGCATACAACTTAAGGGGAGGATTGCAGATCGTGCCGGGCGTGGCGATGTCCTTGGGATTCGGTCCATGCGCCGGCGAAAAAAGGAATCGTCCTCGACTTGAGCTTCGAACACCGGATTGCGCTGGCACCCCCCCGCCAAAGAGTTGCCGCCGGTATGTAAGGGAAATACTGCGTCAGCGAATCCCTTGAGGCCAACGGCCAGTCGCCGCTTAGCTTGCCGCAGTGGATTTTTGCGGAGGCTGATAGCGGCCGGGAACAGCGCGGAGCGAGATGGCAATGCGGTTCCAGGAATTAATTGCGGCGACGGCGTAAGTGAGATCCACAATTTCCTTTTCGGAAAATTGTTTCTGGACTTCGGCAAACACGTCATCGGGAGCGTGTGTGGAGGAAATTAGGGTCAGGGATTCGGCCCAAGCCAGCGCGGCCCGCTCGCGGTCCGTGTAGTAAGGGGATTCGCGCCAGGCGTCGAGGCCATAAAGGCGCTGCTCGGTTTCGCCGATGGCGCGCGCGTCCTTCCAGTGCATGTCAATGCAGAAAGCGCAGCCGTTGATTTGCGAAGCGCGCAGCTTCAACAAATGGAGAAGTTTGTGGTCCAGGCTGGACTGCGTGGTCAGATAAGTTTCCAGGCCATACAAGGCCTTCATAGCTTCGGGGGCATACTTGCGGTAATCAATGCGCGGATGTTCCATGGCGGCCTCCTGCGAGAATTGGATGCGCAACGCGCCAGCACGGATGCGGGATTCTCTATGCGTGGTGGTTTAAGTCCTTCGAGCTGCAAGAAACACGCAACGCTCAGAAAGACGATCGCTCGGCAGGTTTAGCGGCGGGCACGGTCCTTGCGGACGGCTTCGTCCACCAGGGCGTCGAGTTCAGAGCGTGTGAGGGTAACTTCGTCGGTTTCGCTGGTTCCGTTGTCGCAGGTTTCGGGCAACTCGGCGCCGCCGCCGGGGGGAGGCGTGACGTGATAGCGGGCCCGCGCGGCCATCAGCTTGGCCACTTCGCGCGTCGAAAGAAGCTGCGGCTCGCCGGCAAGTTTCGCGGTAAGCGTGATCTTCGCGAAATGCTCGAGTGTCTCCATGCGGAAGAAGGCGGTACGCAAGTCGGGGCCGCAAGTCACCGCCCCGTGATTCGCCAGCAAAAGCGCGTCGTAATGCGGCGCGTAAGGTTCAAGGACCGCACCAAGGTCAGGCGTGCCAGGCGTGGCGTAACGCACGAGAGGAATCTTGCCAAGCGAAACGACAACTTCAGGCAACAGCGCCTGATCGAGCCCCAAACCCGCGGCGGCGAATCCCGTGGCCGTCGGCGGATGGCCGTGGCAGACGGCCTGAACATCGGGCCGCATGCGGTAAAAGAGCAGATGCATTCCCGCTTCGGAGGAAATCTTGCGGTCACCTTGCAGATGTTTGCCGTCCATATCCATGATGACCAGATCCTCTGGCGACATCATGCCCTTATTCATGCACGTGGGGGTAGTGAGGATGCGGTTGGCATCCAGGCGAATCGAGAGATTGCCCTCACAAGCCACAATGTGGCCGCGCTCGTACATCCAGCGGCCAACCAAACAGATCTCCCGGCGATAGTGCTCTTCGAGCTTGGCCATGTTCTCCGGCGTTGAGTCCGTGGGCACGATACGGACTCCTTCCTCGGCCGAGGGAGCAGTTCGAACCGAAAATAAGTTTCAAAAATTCCAAAACTTCTGGCAGATAGTACGCCGGAGCGGGCGGAAAGCCAAGTGCAAATTACGCGTAAATGCCGCGAAGCTTCAACGCGGTAGCCACGCGGTCGATCGCCAGCATATAAGCGGCGATGCGGTTGTTCACCTTGTGGGTTTCGGCATAGCGAACCACCTCGTCAAAGGAGCGTTCCATCACGTCCAGCAAGCGCTCGTTGACTTCGCTTTCGCGCCAGAAAAAGCCCTGGCGATCCTGGACCCATTCGAAGTAGCTGACAGTGACCCCGCCGGCGTTGCCGAGAATATCCGGCACGGTGAAAACGCCCTTGGCATCAATGATGGCGTCGGCTTGCCAGGTGGTGGGGCCGTTGGCGCCTTCGCAAAGGATTTTGCACTGCACCTGGTGGGCGTTTTGTTCAGTAATCTGGTTCTCGATCGCCGCGGGAATGAGCACATCGCAGGGCTGGAACAGCACATCGCGAGAACTCATCTTGATGCCGCCGCCAGGGAAATCCTGCAACGGCTTTTTCTGGGTGTAGACCCATTCGATGACTTTGGGCACATCGAAGCCCTTTTCGTTGTAAAGACCGCCGCCGATATCCGCGAGGCCCACGATCTTGTAGCCGGCCTTTTGCATCAATTCCGCGGCCAGCGAGCCCACGTTTCCGAAGCCCTGCACGACCACGCGCGTGGTCTCTTTCTTCATGCCCAGCTTGGCGATGGCCTTGTCCACGCAAATCATCACGCCGCGGCCGGTTGCTTCGCGGCGTCCGCGCGACCCGCCGAGTTCAATAGGCTTGCCGGTGACGACCGCCGTGGTGGCCTGGCGGGTGTGCATGGAGTAGGTATCCATCACCCAGGCCATGGTCTGGTCGTTGGTGCCGACGTCCGGCGCCGGAACGTCGCGTTCAGGCCCAAGCCAGTCGGCAAGTTCCGCCGTGTACCGGCGGGTCAGGCGTTCAAGTTCGCCGCGCGACATTTTGCGCGGGTCGCAGACGATGCCGCCCTTGGCGCCTCCAAAAGGAATATCCACCACCGCGCACTTCCAGGTCATCCATGCGGAGAGAGCGCGCACTTCATCAATGCTGACGTCGGGAGCAAAGCGGATGCCGCCCTTGCCCGGTCCGCGAACGGTGGAGTGCAGCACGCGATAGCCAGTAAACACTTCGAGTTGGCCGTTGTCCATGCCGACGGGAATGTAAAGCGTGATCTCTTTGTCGGGATACTTCAGATAACGATAGACGCCTTGTTCGAGGCCCAGTTTGTTGGCGGCTACTTCAAAACGCGCTTCGGCGTTTTGGTAGACATTCATTTCCTCTGGTGCAAGCGTTTGCGGCATGCAAAACACTCCTTTGCCGGGACAGCTCCGGGAGCGGCCGGCTGTGCAGCAACGTTCGCCTGTTTGAGACCCTCAGGCGTGAAAAAGTGAGGCCAAAAAGGAGGTCGCTGGCGGGCTACCCGCCCACCGGGCCCGAAAATTGGCCGGGTCGCCAGTATACGAAGAGGACTGGCAGACCGCAAGGCGACGCGGCACCCAACACGCTTGCAAGAGTGGCAAAACAACAAACGCGGCATTCACGCCGGGCGCGAGGCTCACTACGGCTTGCGCGGCACCGTGAAACGCTATTTCTGGATCCATGCGCGGTTGTTTTTGCGGCAGGATCCGGCGGTGGTAGACGATTTGCTGGCATCGGCGAGCCCGTAGTCGGGGACGACGCCAAGCAGGAAAAGGCGCGCGAGAAAAACGCCAAGGCACACATCATCGTGCGCTGCTACGTGGACGACTTCGCGGAAATCCTGGAGACGCTGGGAGCCAACGAGGTGATTGCCAGTTCAAAGAGCGCGTTCGACGGGATAGCCTTGCGCCTCGCGGCGAAATAAGCAAATCGGAACGCGTTTGGGCATCCTGACCTTTGGTTTCGGTCAAAAAGCTACTGGGCGCGGAATTGCACCGTAACCGTGAGGTGCATGGCCGTGGGCTTGCCGTCGAGTTCTGCCGGCTGGAACTTCCACTGCTTCACGGCGT
>DATFSI010000233.1:0-4048 GCA_035262705.1 Candidatus Acidiferrum sp.
AGGCTGAAGCTTTTCTCTGGTTCCTCCGTGGAAGTTTGCGGAACTAGCCCCGGGAATTGCCTGGTTATGGCCGATGGGCGAGTGCAGGAACTTGGATTGCCGAAGGAGGATTCCGAACTCCTCCTTGCTATCGATCGAGAAAGCGGCTCCTTCCTGTTGTTGCCGGACAGCAAAGTGGAATTGCAGTTGCACCTGGAACCACACCAGGTATTCCACTCGTCGCCGAGCGGAGGATGGAAGCAGCAGATGATTCTCGCGGGAAAAGTAACGATCGAACCGGAAACAACTCAGGCGGAGAGAATTACTCCTGAAATGTAGCGATGTAATCTCCGCGACAAAACTTTCTCACAGATTTTTAACAAAACTCCGGGAATAGAACCTCCTGCCAGTTGGTCTCCTAGGCGCAAGCCCAGCTCTGACTCGCCGCGCTCAAAAAAACTTCAGGAGGTTCATGTAATGACCCGACGAACTGTTTCCATCGTCCTATTGTTCCTGGGAGTGATGGCCATCGCGGTATTCGGTGTGGCCCAGGATGCCCCGACCGAAGCGCCCGCGGGATTTGAAACTTTCACGCTGGTCGAAAATCCCGGCTCACAAAGCCACAGCAACGGCATACCAGAACCGGTTGCTGGCGACACCTATGCCATCGACCAAACCATCTACGAACAAGAGAACGATCCAACCACAGGTCTTGGCCCCCTGTACAATGCGCGCGCCTGTGCCGATTGCCACCAGAATCCCGTGAGCGGCGGCTCCAGCCAGTTCACCGAACTGCGCGTCGGCCATCTCGACGAGAACGGTGTGTTCCAGAATCCCATGATAACCATCGCCGATAGTCCTGTCTGCGTTCCCGGCCAGCCTACGTGCATCACCGGCCGTTCGATCGTGAATGACCGGGCTGTGGTTGCCGAAGCTCAGGAGCACATCCCGGCAACCGAGAACATTCGTGCCCTGCGAGCGGCCCTCAACACCTTGGGCGATGGCTTTGTCGAGGCAATTGACGACGCGACGCTGAAGGGCTTTGCGGCCTCGCAGAAAGCGTTGCCCGGCGGCCACATTCACGGTGAAGCTATCGAAGTCCCGATTTTCGAGGCCAGCGGCCAAACACGCGTCGGCCGCTTCGGCTGGAAAGACCAGCATGGCAGCTTGCTCTCCTTCGCTGCCGACGCCTATCTCAACGAAATGGGCATCACCAATCGTTTGCGTCCTCATGACACCACAACCATCGGTAAAAGCACGGCCGATCCCGAAGACACACCCGACAATCTCAATCTGGCCGCCATAGATCATTTCGCCCAATTCATTCGCGGCACGAAGGTGCCCCCGCGTGACCCAGCTTTGGTGGAGACTCCGGATGCAGTCGCGGGGCAGGCGCTGTTCGAACAGATTGGCTGCAACACTTGCCATGTGGAAACGATCGTGACCGCCCCCGCCGGCACCACGATCAACGGCGGCGCGTTCACCGTCCCTGACGCCCTGGGCAACAAAATCATTCATCCCTTCAGCGATTACCTGCTCCACGACATTGGCACCGGTGACGGCATTGTGCAGACTCCGGCGTTCCCGGAAACCGCCCCGAAGCTCCGCACCGCGCCGCTGTGGGGGCTGCGCATGCGGCCGCGCTTCATGCACGACCTCGAGTCCTTGAGCCTGGCAGACGCGATTAAGCGCCATCACGGCGAAGCGGAAGGGGTACAGCATGGCTTCGGCCAGCTGACGCCGCAAGAGAAGCAGCAGGTTCTGACGTTTCTCCATTCGCTTTAGCCCCGGCTCAACGTTCGTTGGTAAACTCCTTCGTGCGCGCGGACCGGCATAGGAATTTTGCCGGTCCGCTACCGCGAGGGGGTCGCCATGCTTCCGAACTCGCTCCGTTTCGGAGCCCTGACATTGTTGGTTGGTCTTCTGGCCGGACTTTTGCTCGGCCAAACCGCTCCGCAGGCGCAGCAGACGTGGCCCTCGCCGCAGGAAGGCGACTACGTCGTCCGTGATTTCCATTTCCGGTCCGGCGAAACGCTGCCGGAGGTGCGGCTGCACTACTACACGCTGGGGAAGCCGGTGAAGGATGCCAGCAGAAGGACGACAAATGCGGTGCTCGTTCTGCACGGCACCGGAGGCAGCGGAAACAATTTCTTTCGTGCAATTTTTGCGGGGGTTCTGTTTGGTCCCGGGCAACTGCTGGACACGGCGAAATATTTCCTGATCCTCCCCGATAATGTGGGCCACGGAAAATCCAGCAAGCCCAGCGACGGCCTACATGGACATTTTCCGCAATACGAATACGCGGACATGATTGCGTTGCAGCACGAATTGGTGGAGAAAGGCCTGGGCATCAACCACCTGCGGCTGATTCTCGGAACTTCCATGGGTTGCATGCATTCCTGGCTATGGGGAGAAACTTACCCCGAGTACATGGACGCGCTGATGCCGCTGGCATGCCTACCCGTCGAGATTGCCGGGCGCAACCGCACCTGGCGCAAGATGACCATTGACGGAATCCGCCAGGACCCGGATTGGAAGAATGGCGACTATGCGACCGAGCCGCGTGCTGGTTTGCAGATTGCGGCGGACTTTCTGATTATTGCGGGCGGCGCGCCGCTGCATATGCAAGAAGATTTTCCCACGCGGGACACGACGGACAAAAACCTGGAAGAGACGCTGAAGCGGATCACCTCGACGCTCGATGCCAACGATTTTCTGTATGCGGTCAGTTCATCGCGCAACTACGATCCCTCGCCCAAGCTCGAAGCCATCGAGACGCAAGTGATGTTCATCAATTCCGCGGACGATTTCATCAATCCGCCGGAACTGGGCATAGCCGAACGCGAAATCAAGCGTGTGAAGAATGGAAACTTCATCCTGCTGCCGGTGTCGGAGCAGACGCACGGGCACGGCACACACACCTGGGCTGCCGTGTGGCAGCAATATTTGAAAGAACTTCTCGACCGCTCCGCGAAGGGCGATTAGGCGGCATTGCCTAGCGCATCGGGACGTCGTGGCGCAGGTAATTGTCCGTCTTGTTGAGCCAATCCTCGCGCGGGGGATCAAAAACATCGAGGTCCAGGGTGTCTTCGAGCGCCCACGCTTCGTGCGGCATGTTCGAGGGAATGCAAAGCACTTCCCCAGTGCGCACAACAATCTCCTTACCGTCAATCGCGAACTTCAGCGCGCCTTCCAGGATGTAGGTGACCTGCTCGTTGTGATGGTGATGCTTCGGCACATGCGCGCCCCTTTTTAGGAACACATGCGCCAGCATGAGCTTGTTGCCCACCACCATTTGGCGGTCAATCATGTCGTTCAATTTTTCGCGCTCCACCGTTTTCCAGGGAATGTATTTGCATTCGGTTTTTTCGCTCATGGCTTTTTCTCTCCGTAAAGATGCGCGGCATTGTCGTGCAGATAATTTCGCGCCAATTCCAGGCCTTTCGCTTCGCTCAAGGCGCCTTCCTCAACAAGCTCCGACAGGGCGGCGGCCAGACCGGTGCGCGTGGTGCGCGCCGCCAGCCACATGCTTTCTTCGGCACCGAGCGCGTCGTTGAAGGGGAAGGCGTCGGACCCGTACATCATCTTGTCGGGGAACAGCGTGAGCAACTGCTTTACCACCTCTTTGAACTGCGACGGGTAGAGCATCTCGGTTTGAAACGAGGTGTCGAGGTAGACGTTTTTCACCGCGGTCAGCAGCGCCGCTTCCCGTTCATACGGCCAGCCGCCGTGCACCAGCACGAACGTTGTGTTCTTGTAGCGCGCATCGCGCAACACGTTTTCGAGGTTGAGCACGTTGCCGTTATGCAGACTGAAGTAGTCGCCAATGCCAATGGCGCTGTGGAAGTGCATCGGCAGATGCAGCTTTCCCGACTCGTCCACGATGCGCCGGAAAATGTAATCCTGGAAAATGCGGTACTCTTCGGATGTCGGCACACCGCCTGTTCGATATTTGTTGTAAACCACCTCCGCGGTTTCCCGCGACGGATCGCTGAAATAGAGGCTGCGGAAATACGCGGCTTCAAATTTAATGGCCACGCCGCCGTGTTTCTGATTGTCGGCCATGGTC
>DATFSI010000234.1:0-3859 GCA_035262705.1 Candidatus Acidiferrum sp.
TTTTTGACTTCGTCGCGCAGGTTCAGCAGGCGTTCGGCGTATTCGCGGAGAAGGGTGCCGGCATCGGTGAGGCGCACGGGGCGGGCTCCCCGAACAAACAGGGGCTGCTCGAGGGACTCCTCGAGTTTGCGGATCGTAAGGCTCACGGCGGGTTGCGTGCGATAGAGGCGCTCGGCGGCGCGACTGAAGCTGCCTTCCCTGGCTACGGTCAAAAAGACCTGCAATTCACCTAAATCCATTGGACACATCCCCGGGTTAAGAGGGTGCCAGCGAGCGGACCCTCGATTGACGACCGATTGCAGGGTGTTCCCACCTGGCGCGGAGCCGCGGCAGTGACAGCCCTAAAACCAGTATAAGGTAGAATTATGAATTACAGAATGAAGATAAATTGGACGCAAAGTCTCCGTCCATGAGTTACTAGGAAATCAGTCCTTAGGGGACAACTATGAGCCACGTCCGTATCTTTGACACGACGCTCCGCGACGGCGAGCAATCCCCCGGCTTTTCCATGAATACCCAGGAAAAGATCCGCATGGCGCACCAGCTGGCGGCGCTCGGTGTGGACATTATCGAGGCGGGGTTCCCGATCGCCTCGCGCGGCGACCTGGAAGCAGTGCAAGCCGTCGCGCAAGAAGTGCGCGAAGTGCCGGTCGCGGCCTTGGCGCGGGCACGCAAAGACGACATCCTTGCCGCGGCCGAGGCGCTGAAGCCGGCGGCAACGCCGCGCATGCACGTGTTCCTGGCCACATCTGACCTGCACCTCGAGGCGAAGCTGCACATCACGCGCGAGCAGGCTCTGGAAGCCATCGGCTCGATGATTAGACTGGCAAGGAATTTTGTGGAAGAGGTGGAGTTTTCCGCCGAAGATGCAGGACGCACGGAGATCGAGTTTCTCTGCAAGGCGTGCCAGATCGCGGTGGACTGCGGCGCCAGCGTCCTGAATTTGCCGGACACCGTGGGCTACGCGGTGCCGGAAGAATACTCCGACATGTTTTTGAAGGTGCGCGAGCACCTGGGAGATCCGGAGCACGTGACGCTGAGCGCGCATTGCCACGACGACCTGGGCCTGGCGGTGGCAAATTCGCTGGCCGCGGTGCGAGCGGGTGTGCGGCAGATCGAATGCACGGTGAACGGCATCGGCGAACGGGCCGGGAATGCGGCGCTCGAGGAAATTGCGGTGGCGCTTGCAGTGCGCAAGGAAAGCTTCGGCGTGGCCACACAGCTCAACCTGAAGGAACTGTATAAGTCTAGCCGGCTGCTCAGCGAAATCACGGGCGCACAAATCGCGCCAAATAAGGCGGTGGTGGGGGCGAACGCGTTCGCGCACGAAGCCGGCATCCACCAGGACGGAATCATCAAGAACCCGTTGACCTATGAAATTATTTCGCCGGAGGCCGTGGGCGTGCCCTCGCGATCGCTGGTTCTGGGCAAACATTCGGGCCGCCACGCGCTGCGCCAGTCACTCCGGGAACTTGGATACGAGCCAAGCGATGCGGAACTCGCGGAATGCTACCGCCGGGTCACATCGCTTGCCGATGAAGCGAAACATGTGCGGGCGCGCGACCTGATGGCCATCGCCCATGAAGTCATACGTCGCAAGGGAATTCCTCTGGCGAACGAGGCCTCCTCGGCAGCGTAAACTAGAGAGAGTTCGGGGTATCCCGGTCATGAAACTGAAGAAAACTATCGTGCTCCTGCCGGGGGACGGCATCGGGCCTGAAGTTACAAAAGCCGCGGCTAACGTTCTGCACGAGTGCGCGAAGGAGTTTCAGCACCAGTTCACGTTTGTGGAGATGCCCATTGGGGGGACGGCCATTGATAAGACCGGGAACCCGCTGCCGAACGAGACGCTGGATGCGTGCAAGGAGGCCGACGCGGTGTTTCTGGGCGCGGTCGGCGGCCCGAAGTGGGATTCGCTGCCGGTCGGCAAGCGGCCGGAAACGGGGCTGCTTGGCCTGCGCAAGGGCCTGGGCCTGTATGTGAATTTGCGGCCGGTGAAGCTAATCGAGCCGCTGCGCAATATTTCGCCGCTGAAGCCGGATCGTGTTGGCGACCTGGACCTGGAGATTGTGCGCGAACTCGCGGGCGGAATGTATTTCGGCGAACGCGGTAACCTGAAAGAGAACGGAGTAGAGCGCGCGTTCGATACGGAATCGTATTCGACGCCGGAGATCGAGCGAATTGCCGCGTTTGCTTTCGCGCGCGCTGAAGCGAGGTCACGGCGGTTGTGTTCCGTGGACAAGCACAACGTACTGACGAGTTCGCAGCTCTGGCGGCGCACGGTGACGGCGATGAGCACCGTGTATCCCAATGTGAAGCTGGAACACATGTACGTAGACAACGCGTCCATGCAGTTGATGTTGCGGCCGACGCAGTTTGACGTGATTTTGAGCACGAACATGTTCGGGGACGTTTTGAGCGACGAAGCCGCCGCACTGGTGGGGTCGATCGGACTGATTCCCTCGGCAAGTTTCGGCAGCAGTTCGCCGCTGTTTGAGCCGATTCATGGCTCCGCACCGGCGCTGGCCGGGAAAGACGTGGCGAATCCCGTCGGCTCGATTTTGAGCGCGACGATGATGCTGCGGGATACCTTTGGACTGAGCCTGGAAGCAGACTGGGTGGAGCAATCGGTGGCGCGCGTGCTCAATACCGGCGTGCGTACCGCCGATATCGCAGAGCCCGGGAAGAAAACCGTGAGCCTGTCAGTGTTCAACGAAATGCTGCACGACGAGATGCTGCGGACATTTGAGCACGCCGAGAAATACGGCTGGGGCGTGTAGGCCGCAACGGTAAGGCTCTCCCCAGTTACCGCTCTCGCTCCAGGGCCCCTTGCCAAAACTTTGCACTCCCATCACGACCTTCTGGCACCTATGCGCTCGCTTCGCATCTTCGTAGTATTTCTGGCCCTGATGGGGCTGCTGCTATTGGGGGCTTTTTATTCCTATCGCGTGGTGGCGCGCAAGCAGGTGGGCAAACCGAGGGCCCCTGGCACCGCAATTCGAACCGGTAAATCCATCAATCGATTGGTTGCGGGAAGGCTTTGGGGATGATAATTTTAGTAATTCTGAGTTTCCCGGGCAGAGGGGAAGGGACCGCAAGCGGCCGTTCAGCCGGGCAAGTTCGTGAATCTTAGTGCATGTCCCGAGGGAAACCTTGCAGTTTGCCGGGTTACCCTTGCCCCAGTTTGGCCGGTTGCATCGTTCATCTGAAAAATGGCTGCACCTACTTCCAATCCGAGTCGCGGCGCTGCCGGGCGTGTGCCCGGGGTGATTTATTGGCGCGCGGAAGGGTCGCTGTTTGAAATCAGCGCCCTCCGCAGTGTGGGCTTTTTCAACTGGAACAGCCAGAGTTTCCTGCAACGCTGGGTACGGCGGGCCGGCATGGGCGTGATTACGCTGCTGCGGCCTCCCGCGTATTTTGCCAATCGTACGTTCGCTACGCGATTTCTGCATAGCGCGCTGCGCGGCATCACGCGCGATCGCCTGGACCTGCTAGGCGAAGAATACTTTCAATACGAGTTGAAGCCGGCGATCCGGCGCGAAGCGGCGGCTAAGCTGGTCGACGCGGCGCGCAGCGGCGATCGCGTGATTCTGGTCAGTCAACTTCTGGAACACATCGTGCGACCGCTGGCGGAATATTTTGCCGCCGAAGGGTTCATCGCCAACCGGCTGGAATTTCGCGACGGCCAAGCGACCGGAAGGCTGCGTGAACCGGTGATACGCCCGCGCGGGCCGCTGGCGTGGCTGGCCAGCGGATCGGCCGATGGGGCTGTGGGGAAAGAAAAATTGCTTTCGCAACTGGATTGGACGACCACGCCGCAGTTGCTGGAGTCCGCCGTGCAGCCTGCCGCAAGAGCGCA
>DATFSI010000235.1:0-15620 GCA_035262705.1 Candidatus Acidiferrum sp.
GAAGACATCCTGCAGGACGTGTTCTCCGAACTCGTGGAAGCGTACCGGCTGATGCGGCCGATCGAACAGGTCGGGGCGTGGCTTTTCCGCGTGGCTCGAAACCGGATTACCGACCTGTTTCGCAAGAAGAAACCCGAGGCATTGCAGGATCAGAGGATCGTCGCCGCGGGCGAGTCCTTTGCGCTCGAAGACGTTCTTGCGTCGCCGGATGCCTGGCCGGACGAGGACTATGCCCGGTCCGTGCTGCTCGAGGAACTGGAAGATGCATTGGATGAACTACCGGACGAGCAGCGTGAAGTATTCATCGCGCACGAAATGGAGGGCCGCAGTTTCAAAGAGCTGGCGGCGGAAAGCGGCCTCGCCGTGAATACGCTGATTTCGCGCAAGCATTACGCGGTAATTCATTTGCGACGGCGGCTTCGGGCCGTTTACGAAGACTTTGACGTGATAGTGAGGAGACAGAAATGACAAACCACGAAATTCACCGGCACAGGGCGCAGCGAGTGGTCGGGATGGTGATCAAGATTTTAATTTTTTTGATCGTCGCCATCGCCGGGTTCGGCTCGGCGGTCTATCAACTGTGGAATTGGCTGATGCCCGGCCTGTTCCATCTCCCGGTCATCAGTTTTTGGCAAGCCGTAGGCCTCTTGGGCCTGAGTTGGCTTTTGTTCGGCGGGTGGCGGGGCTTCGGCTGGCGGGACCATCGCGGCCAGTGGCGGCATCGGTTGATGGAGCGGTGGACAGAGATGACGCCCGAAGAGCGGGAGAAGTTCCGCGAATCATTAGGCCGCTGCTGACGTTGGCCAGTGGCGAGAGGGGAACGGCCCGCCTCAGAAGGTGGGCACTACAACCGAGGCGAGAGACCGCGCGCTCCAAAGAGCGGAAGGCAGCCGAAGAGGGCCGGGCCTTCTCCAGGCTCAGGATAAAACAAGCCCGGCCCTTACAAGGCTGCATAATGGAAGAATTGTGCGGAATCTTGGGCATAACCTGGAAATTAATTCAGGTACCGTTACTCGAGACCGGCATGCGTGAATTGGCGTAGTCACATCACCATAGGGGACTTACGATCTCGGCATAAGGCTTGCCAGTACTATTCCGCCCGGAAACCGATTCCTCAAGGTTGACCAAATGTTGGAGTTCGCAAGACGTTGCCACTGGGCGCTTTTGGCCTGCAGTACATCCTTCCTCCTTGCAGATTTTATTGGACATGTGACAACAGTTGACGCACAGCAATCCCAGAGTCGCGAAGCGCAAGATCCCAGGACATCAGCCGAAGCAGCCAGCTTTGATGGGTTCCTGGATACTCATCCTGAAATCGACGCGCAACTGCGGAGCAATCCTTTGCTGATCAACGACCAGAAATGGTTACAGGAGCATCGAGACGTGCTCACCTATTTCGATCAGCGCCCTCAGGCGAAGAAGGAAATCGCGGCGAGCCCATCCTACTTCATCGGCCGTGAAGGCCGCCGCGCTACGCGCGAAGCGCGACTGCGTAGCGAAAACTCCAGGAACGAGGAGGTCGCCAGCTTCCGGGAGTTTCTGAATTCCAACCCGCAGATTGCCAAACAGTTGAATGCCGATCCCGCGCTGATCAAACAATCGCGGTATCTCGCAGGGCATCCCGGTTTGCAGGCGTACCTCGACAACCATCCGCTGGTAAGCAAGGATTTGGGAGAAGATCCGGGCGTGTTCCTTCCGCGAGAGAGCCGGCAGAATAATGTGGCCAAAAAGGAAACCGCGGATCAGAGAGCGCAAAGCCAAGAAAAACAGACGGATGGCCACCCTCCATCGCAGGTAGCCAGCCGGGAGCGAAGCACCCACGATCAGCGACAAGCCATCGATGCCGCGGATGTGCGGGCCGAGAGCGAGCAACACGGAGAGCGACCAAGCCGGGCGGCACAACCCGGTACAGACCAAATGGCTGCGAGTCCCTCTTCCCAGCGCCAGAGTGCTACTAATATTTCTGTTTTGACGGCGAGCGAGATTACCAGCTTCGACCAGTTCCTGGGCAATCACAAAAAAATCAACAAGGATCTGGAAAAACATCCGGGGCGAGTGAGAGACACCGACTACCTGAAAAAGAACAGGGACTTACAGGACTATTTAGACCAGCACACCGGGCTGCGTGAGGAACTTCTGCAGCATCCGGAGTACTTCATGAATCGCCGGAACCGTTACGAGCTTAGCACAGCAGTGCGAAACCCCGACATGCGAGCCTCCGGCAGAGCGAATTCCACAAGTTCAATAATAGGGCTGAGCCAAAGAGACCTTCGAGCAAGCGACCGGTTTTTGGAAAAACACAAGAAGCTTTACCGGGACCTGGAGAAAAACCCTGCCCTTGCAGCTGATCCTCAGTACTTGAATAAGCACAAGGATTTTCGGGAGTTCCTTGAACAGAATCCGGACATCCACGCGGCGATGGGGAAAGACCCAGGGGGGTTTATGCAGAATCAGCACGACCGGTTCGAACGGATGGGCGAAAAAATGTGACCCCAGAAGCCTCCCCGACCAGGAGGCGGGCCTGCAAACGAGGCGTGTCGTGTATCGTTACAGACCGAGGCGGCGCTAGAGAGCCAGACAAACTTCTCACAACACAATAAATGGAGCCGAACGTTTCCGTGGGGCATCTGAAGTCTCAGCGGAAGAGCTCCGCCTTGAAGGCTCCGGGAGAATTCGGGAAGCTACGTTAGACGTTTGACGTTTTTGATGGTGTTAGCCTGCGGCGATTCGGGAAAGGAAAACAGCCATGAAGCAAGCCAGTCGGAGAAGGAAGTGCGGCAATGAAGCATTTTGACGCCATCATCATCGGGACCGGCCAGGCAGGCCCGTCACTGGCGGGGCGGTTTGCGGGCGCGGGCAAGAGCGTCGCGATTATCGAACGACACAAGTTTGGTGGCACCTGTGTGAATACCGGATGCATACCGACCAAGACGCTGGTCGCCAGCGCGTACGCGGCCCATGTTGCCCGGCGAGGCGACGAGTACGGTTTTGCCGCCGGCGATGTGCGGGTGGATATGAAGCGGGTCAAGGCGAGCAAGGACGCGGTCTCCGGACGGTCGAACAAGGGGGTGGAGGAATGGTTGCGCGGGCTTGAAAATTGCACGGTCATCCAGGGCCATGCCCGCTTTCAGTCGCCCCGGACGATCGTGGTCAACGACGAAATCCTGGAGGCCGACAAGATTTTCATTAACGTCGGGGGACGCGCCTCGGTTCCAGCGATGCCGGGGATTCCGGATGTGCCATTTCTTACAAACTCTTCGATGATGGAGGTGGACTTTTTGCCCGAGCATCTAGTCGTCGTCGGAGGCAGTTATGTCGGGTTGGAATTCGGGCAGATGTATCGCCGGTTCGGCAGCGAAGTGACCATCGTGGAGAAGGGACCGCACCTGATTGGACGTGAGGACGAAGATGTTTCGCAAGCCGTGCGCGAAATTTTGGAGGCTGAGGGGATACGCTTCCGGCTGAACGCGAAATGCATATCGCTGTTGAAGCAAGGAAGCCAAATCGGCGTCGGCGTGGATTGCGAAGGAGGTGCGCCGGAGGTTTTGGGCACGCATGTTCTGCTGGCCGTGGGCCGCACTCCGAACACACACGATCTGGGGCTCGAGCGCGCCGGCGTTACGACCGACGATCGCGGCTACCTCCTTGTTGACGATCAACTGCAAACCAACGTGCCGGGCATCTGGGCCCTGGGTGACTGCAATGGCCGCGGCGCCTTTACGCATACTTCGTACAACGACTATGAGATCGTTGCCGACAATCTCTTCAACGCAGACCACCGGCGTGTTTCAGACCGGTTGACCGCATACGCCTTGTATACAGATCCGCCGCTGGGCCGCTGCGGCATGACGGACGCCGAAATACGCAAGTCCGGGTGCCGCGCGCTGACTACAAAATATCCGATGAGCAGAGTCAGCCGGGCGGTTGAGAAAGGCGAGACACAAGGCTTCATCAAAATTACGGTGCACGCGGAAACAAAACAGATTCTGGGCGCCGCGATTCTTGGCACCGGCGGCGATGAAGTCATTCACGTTTTGCTCGACGTCATGTACGCGAATGCGCCGTACACGGTGATCCAGCGCGCGATGCATATTCATCCGACGGTTGCGGAGTATCTCCCCACGGTACTGTCCAAACTGGAGCCTTTTGTGTGAAAGGACGAGCGCATCGGGGGAAAACGTGGCGCGCCCCACAGAGTCCTTGCCTGGTATCGCTCGCGGGATTACTCTGGAATCGATAGGTCGGGCGCCTGCCCAACCCTTACGTGTCGGCCTGAGTTCCAGCCTTCGTTTCCCTTCGTTTGGTTGCCCAGCCCATTTCTATCTTCTTATGGGGGGCATCCATGTTCCGATCAAAACTGTTTTGGGGCGTTGTTCTGGGAGTGGCCACGTCGGTACTGCTATTCGAGGGCAGAATCCACCTGGGGTACAGTCCGCTGTGGGGCAGAGTGTCGGAAGCGCTTAGTCTACCGGGAACGCATTTCGCCACTACGATTTTCCCTTCCGGTATACCCGAGGGGGGTTGGGAGAAGGTATGGAGCGGGCTTGCCATGGCCTGCAATTTCGTGGTCTACGCGGTTTTCTGGTACGTATGCCTGTGGGTTGCGGGTTCTTTTCGCGAACGGCAGCATCCCTATGACCGGCAAATCACCTTGGGGCCGCCGAGCCTTAGGTGAGTGTCGGAACAGGCTCAGCTTTCGGCAAAGACGCGTCGGCGGGCCGTTCACCACACGGATAAAGAGACGACCCATCTTCACAACCGAGGGTGGGGCACGCGAGAGAAGTCGCTGCTCGCTCAGAGGATGGAGTGACTGGGCGGCACATGCTAACGGGCGGTGGGCGCGAAAAGGAGGAAGCGCGTGCTAGAGTCGAAAGTGGATGAAGACGGAGAAGAGCGGGAAGAAAAAACACCGCGGACTGATGGCCATTGCGGCGCTGAAACTGGTGGAAGGAACCGCGCTGCTGGCTTTGGGGTTCGGGCTGCTGCATTTCCTGAACCGGGACCTGGCGAAAGACGTCGCGCACTGGATCGATTTACTGCGGGGCGACCCGCACAGCGGCTATTTGATCTGGCTGCTCGAGAAGGTGTCGAAGGTGGACGAGCACCGGCTGCGCGAGTTGAGCGCGGGGACCTTTACCTATTCGGGGGTTTTTCTGTGCGAAGGCGTGGGGCTGGCGTATGGCAAGCGCTGGGCCGAGTGGCTGACGACCGGGACGACGGCGTTGCCGATGCCGCTGGAGATTTATGAAAGTTTCAAGCATTTCACGTGGCCGAAGGTGGTGGTGTTCCTGGTGAATATCGTGGTAGTGGGATATCTAATTGTTGAGTTAAAGAGGAAGAACGGAAAATAGAAATTCGGAAGAAAACGTAAACCCGCCACAGAGTACGCAGGGAATAAAAGATCAATTGGAGGTACGCTTTTGTATCGCCAGTCTGGTGCGGAACTCCTGCTCCGCCTCGGCTACGAATTTCTTGTAGCCGGCCGGATCGATGAACGGATTTGCGCCCGTTTCCTTCGAGCGCGCGTACTTTTCTTCCAGATCAAAGTAACTTCCGTGGGCACCGAGGAAAATATCGCACGGCAATGACTTGAGAACGCGCCACATTCGCTCGTAATCTTCGGCGATCCCCGGATACGCGGGATTGTGAACAAGCTTATAGCCGGGGTTCACATAGGGACCGCCAACAATCACGACATCGTAGGTTTTGCCGGCTTCGGTCACTTTCATCGTCCAGGTAGTGCAGCCCTTGGTATGGCCAGGGGTAAAGTGGGCGTCAAGAACCGTGCCTCCAAGACTGACCTGGTCGCCGTCATGCAGCACCAGGTCCACCTTTACGGGTGGATAGAGAAATTCCGGGCGATTGCCGTATTGAAAATCGGCTTTGCCGCCGGATTCGACCACCGGAACGTCTGCATCCATGACCATGTAGGCGGCCCCGGTCAATTCCTTGATTTTTGCGCTGCCGGCATCGTGATCGAAGTGGGCGTGGCTGATCAGCAGAATCCGCGTGTCCTTGAACGGGAAGCCGAGCTTCTCAATGCTTGCCCGGATCATGGGAACGTTCGCTTCCAGATCGCTATTGATCAGGATGTTGCCCTGCGGCGTGGTGATGAGGTAGCTCGCGAGTCTCTTGCTGCCGACATAGTAGAGGTTGCCGGCGATGCGGAACGGCGGGAAGGGTGTGGTCCACTCTGGATCATTCTGCGCCGAGGCATGGCCCGCAAAAAATAAAACAGGGAGACAAGCCAGACAAACGAGGGCTAGACTTCGCTCGAGACCGCTGGCAAAGGGCATGCGTGGCGAATCCTTTCTAACTTCGAGAGAGTAGAAAAGCACCACCGGTGGTGGAAGAGCGATATTAGCCGCCGGCGATGGCACCGACTATCATGAAGGGCTCGGCGCCGGAGGCGACTGCGGCGGGAAGCGGCGCGTCGGGCGATTCGTGGGAGTAATCTTCGGCGCAGGCGAAGAAACGCAGGAAGGGGCGGCGCTGGAGCGAAACGTGGTCGCGGATGGTGCCGCGCAGCATGGGGTAGCGGGCTTCGAGGGCGTCGAGGATGGAGCGCTGGGTGACCGGGCCGATGACTTCGAGTTGGACCTCGGGGCCGGAGCGGGCCAGGGTGCGGAGATGAGCCGGTAAGGTTACGCGAATCATGGTGGTGATGTCCTAAGAAGAGAAAAACACAGGCAGTGGGCGGTGCGCAAGAGGGCCGGTGGCCTCTGATGGGAAGACCCACCGTTAGAAACCGCGGGTGAGACGTCCCGCCCACTCTGTGCACGAAGCTATTCCGTTCCGAACCGGCACAACCCCTCCTGTCGCGTTTTCTGTCACTGTTTCAGGTAATGAAGCGCAACACATCCTGATTTAAGAATCTTTGACTCAACAAGTTTTATTTGTAATCTCTCCTCGAGGCTAATACCTTCCAACAACCGTCTGCCTTCTCCTACAACGATTGGCTGAACGACAAAATAATATTCATCAACTAGACCAAGTTCTATAAGTTGTAAAGGAAGACTTACTCCACCGATTAAGATATTTTTGCCTTGTTCTTGTTTCAATTTAAGTATTTCGTCCTGAAGGTTCGTACGGACAATTCTCGTGTTTCTTTCAGCGCTGTCTAATGATTGTGAAAAGACAATTTTGCTGATGGAATCAAACGTGTCAGCAAATTCGTTCGCTGCTTTTGTCATAGAATGGTTTTTTGCGACATCCGGCCAAAAAGGGACCAGCAACTGATAGGTTTTACGCCCAAAGACGAGTAGGTCGACATCGCGCATAAGGTTCGTAAAATATTCATGTATTTCTTCGTCGGCAATCATTTTGGTGTGGTCGCAGCAGCCATCTAGGGTGATGTTGATTGCGTAGATTACATTTCTCGTTTGATTGTTTTTAGTTTTGATTTCCCTCATAAATACCCACAACCTTTTCTCGTTATATTGCCAAGAAATGGCACATGAGCAGAGGGTAGCGGAAGGCCGCCTCCACACGTTGCGCGATCCGGCGCGTAAGTCATGGGAGGGTCTGGACTTCGACGGAAAGGACGGCGGGAAGATCGTGGACAATGGCGTTCCACGAGTCGCCGGCGTTATTAGAGCAATAGACTTGTCCGCCGGTGGTACCGAAGTAGACGCCGCAGGAATCGAGCCCATCCACAGCCATCGCGTCGCGAAGAACATTGACGTAGCAATTCTCCTGGGGAAGGCCCTTGGTGAGGGCTTCCCATTCGTTGCCGCCAGAGCGGCTGCGGTAGACGCGCAGCTTGCCTTCGTGGACGAAATGTTCGCCGTCGCTCTTGATGGGAATGACGTAGACGGTTTCGGGTTCGTGGGCGTGAACGTCAATGACGAAGCCGAAATCGGTGGGAAGATTGCCGCTGACTTCGTGCCACTGATTGCCGGCGTTATCGCTGCGCATGACGTCCCAATGTTTTTGCATGAAGAGAACATCGGGACGCGAAGGATGCAAGGCAACGTGATGGACACAGTGGCCGACTTCGGCGTCCTGATCGGGAATGTAAGGGGAACGGAGGCCGCGGTTGATGGGCGTCCAGGTTTTGCCGCCGTCGTCGGTGCGGAAGGCGCCGGCGGCGGAAATGGCGATGTAGATGCGGTTGAGATTCTTGGGATCCTGGATGATGGTGTGGAGGCACATGCCGCCCGCGCCGGGCTGCCACTTGGGGCCGGTGCCATGGCCGCGTAGGCCGGCGAGTTCATTCCAGGTTTTGCCGCCGTCGACGGATTTGAAGATGGCCGCGTCTTCGACACCGGCGAAGACGGTGTCAGGATCGTTGACAGAAGGCTCGAGGTGCCAGACGCGCTTGAACTCCCAAGGATGCTGCGTGCCGTCGTACCATTGGTGGGTGGTGAGAGGCTTGCCGGTTTCGGCAGAGGTGTCATAGACGAATTTGTTGGATTCGCCCTTGGCCCACCCACGCTCATCGGTGGTCGACTCGCCCGGGGGCGTGCCGGGCTGAAGCCAGGTTTTGCCGCCGTCATCGGAGCGCTGAATGACCTGGCCGAACCAGCCACTGGTCTGGGAGCAGTAGATGCGGTTGGGATCTACGGATGAACCTTTGAGGTGGTAAATCTCCCAGCCAGTAAAGTGCGGGCCGGAGACTTCCCATTTTTCGCGCTTGCCATCGGACGTGAGAATGAAAGCGCCCTTGCGTGTGCCAACCAGGACTCGAACTTTGCTCATGCGGATTCTCCAAAAGCGTTTTTGATTCCAAAATTCTGTCAAATTTCTCAAGGACTTGTTTTCGGCCGGGAACCTTTTGTATTTCGACGATAGAGGTTGGGAACAGATAGCTTACAACGGGCTAAGCAGGATTCAACTCCGGATGGGAACAAGGGCGCGGAGGCGTGGATCGCGCAAGTAGAGTCCTAGCCAGAGAACGACGCCGACATAGACCGGGGCCAGGAGGAAACTGAACAACGGCATGGCAATGCGCAGATTGGCGAAGACGGCGCCGCCGAGATAGCCGGTGAGAAGAATGGCGCCGAGGACGGAGGTCAAAGGAATCACATAAAGCAATGTGCAAAGGAGCAAGAGGAGGCCGATGGGAATGCACAGGCTCATGGAAATTCCAAATTGAGCGAAACCCTGGACAACGGGTGCGGGCCTGAGGAATTTCATGACGCTGTCAAAGAAAAGAAAGAGAACAACCAGGGTGCTGAGGGAGCGGCCGGTCCAGAGAGCAGTTTTTGACGGGCCTGATGGCGCAGCTTGAGCAACGGCGCTTGCAGCGATAGCGGACATGATTCTCTCCTGAAGAGATTTGTGGCTGCACTTATACACGAACTGCAAAGGCCCTTGCTGCATCAGGGCGGGCTGAAGCCCATGCTCCTTCCCTACGCAGCGGTGGCGCCGGCGCGCTCGCAGTTGAGCATCCAGGGAATACCGAAGCGATCGGTGAGCATGCCGAAGCGCTCGGCCCAAAAGGTTTCGCCGAGGGGCATATGAACGGTGCCGTTTTCGGCGAGGGCATTGAAGATGCGCTCGGCTTCGGCAACGTTGTTGACGGCAATGTTGATGGAATAGCCGTGGGGCTGTTTGTACTGACCGGGGGGAACGTCGGAGCCCATGAGCACGGCGTCGCCGATGGTCAGACGCGCGTGCATGATTTTCTTCAGCCATTCCGGGGGCACATGCGAGGCAGCGGGAGTGCCTTCGTGGGGGAAGATGACTTCGATCTTGCCGCCCAGAAGTTTTTCATAGAATTTGAAGGCTTCTTCGCAGTTTCCGTTGAACGAGAGGTACGCGTTGATTTGCATGGGGTGCTCCTTTGTTAGTTGTGTTCCGGGTATGGGTTCGGGAAATCAGATATCAGAAATCCGCATGGTTCAAGAGTTCAAAAATGCAAACTAGCCAGCGGATTTGGCGGCTGGCACGCCGGCGGCTTGCTGCAGGGTGCGGATATCGATTTTGGACATTTGCAGCATGGCCTGCATGGCGCGCTGTGCGATCTGCGGATCCTTGTTCCCCAGCAATTCGCCGAGAACTCTGGGAATGATCTGCCAGGAGAGACCGTATTTGTCCTGGAGCCACCCGCAACGGTCGGGGCGGCCGCCGGCGGAGAGTTTGGCCCAGAGTTCGTCGACTTCTTCCTGGGTTTCGCAGTTCACGAACAGAGAAATAGCGGGAGTGAATTTGAAGTGCGGGCCGCCGTTGAGGGCGAAGAACTCCTGGCCCGCGAGCTCGAAGGTGACGCCCATGACGGAACCCTTGGGGCCAGGGCCGCCTTCGCCGTAGCGCGAGATTTTGCCGATTTTCGAATTCTTGAAGAGGGAGACGTAGAAGTTGGCGGCTTCTTCGGCCTGGGTGTCGTACCACAGGAAGGTGACGATTTTTTGCATAAGCGAGATCCTTTCGTTGGTTTCTATCCTTTCATTGCCTGCCCTTGGATGGGTTACAGAGCTGAAGCCTGTGCTACTGGTTCAGGCGCCGGATTTTTTGCTGGCCGCGAGCTTTTCGCCGATTTGCTTGTGGTGCTCGATGGCGTCGCTGGGGGCGAAATCTTCGAGTTCGAAGAATTGGCGCACTTCGATGACGCCGTCCTGGGTGGCGCCATGAGGAGCCGGGATGCGCTTGGCCCAGGCGATGGCTTCGGCCTTGGACTTGACGTTGATGATCCAGAAACCTGCGATGAGTTCTTTGGTTTCGGGAAACGGGCCATCGGTGACGGTGATTTTGCCGCTGCTGGCGGAAAAGTGGACGCGGGCGCCCTTGGCGCTGGACTGGAGTCCGGCAAGGTCGACGAGGATTCCGGCCTTCATCAGTTCTTCGTTGTACTTCCCCATGGCGGCGACCAGTTCGTCCGGGGGCATCTTGCCTGCTTCACTGTCTGCGTTGGCCTTCACGATCATCATGAATCTCACGAGGTTTTTCTCCTTGCCAGCGAATTCTGTTTGCCGCTTGCTGAATAACAGTAGTGAGCCAACCAAATGGGAACAATGGCCACTTTGCCGCGAAGTATCATGACCATTGTCGAAAATCCCTGGCCCTTTCTCCCTCCTGCGCTTCCTACAAGTAGTCGAAGGGGACATGGAAGAATCGACAGCCCCCACAGCTAAACTTTGGGGAGCCCCTGGACTTCGACAAGGGGGCGAATTTCAACGGTACCCCAGCGGCCTGCAGGGACGCGGGCGGCTATATCGATGGCTTCGTCGAGGTCCCTAGCGTCGATCAGGAAGAAGCCGCCGAGTTGCTCGCGAGTTTCGGCAAAGGGACCATCGGTGACCAGGCGTTTGCCATTGTTGAGGCGAAGGCTGGTGGCGGTGGAGGTGGGCTGGAGGGGGGCGGCCCCGAGGAACTTGCCGTCTTTGTGAAGCTGGTTGGCGAAGGCCGTGGATTCGACGTAGCAGTGTTCACGGTGCTCCTGTGTAAGTGCTCCATTTTCATCAAAATACATTAAAAGCATGTATTTCATCGTTCTCTCCTCACATGACAGTCGAATGGGGAAGCGCCGAATCGACAGGGTGCCGTAAGATATCGGGGAGCTAACCATGAGTTCCGTTGCCGCCAATGCGGTCGAAAGCGTGTACCGAAATGAATGGGGGCGCATTGTGGCCACCCTGATTCGGCTGGTGGGAGATTTTGACCTAGCGGAAGAGTGCGCACAAGAGGCGTTTACCGCAGCGGTGCACCAGTGGGAAGAGCAAGGGGTGCCGACGTCGCCGCGGGCGTGGATCATCCAGACGGCGCGAAACAAGGCGATCGACCGCATCCGGCGAAAAGGACGTTACGAGGAGAAGCTGGCACTTTACGGAAACACGGAGCGTGACAGGGAGAGCCAGATCCCGGACTACGATTCCGCTGAGATAGCGGACGACCAGTTGCGGCTGATTTTTACGTGCTGCCATCCGGCGCTGGCTCCCGAGGCTCAGGTGGCGCTGACGCTGCGGACACTGTGTGGTCTGGAGACGGAGGAGATCGCGCGGGCGTTTTTGATGTCGACGACGACAATGGCGCAAAGGCTGGTGAGGGCGAAACGGAAGATTCGCGACGCGAAGATTCCCTACGTGGTGCCGGAGACGAAGGACCTCGCGGAACGGCTGGAAGCCGTGCTGACGGTGATCTACCTGGTGTTCAACGAAGGGTATGCGGCGACGCGGGGCGATTCCCTGCTCCGTGCCGATTTATGCAGCGAGGCGATCCGATTGGGACGGCTGTTGGTGAGTCTTATGGGACCGCAACCGCCGCGCGAGGCGACGGCGCTGCTGGCCATGATGCTGCTGCACGACGCGCGGCGCGAGGCCCGCGTGAACGAGGCAGGGGAAATTGTGGTGCTGGAAGAGCAGGACCGCGGTAAATGGAAGCGCAAGCAGATCGCCGAGGCGATGCCGCTGGTGGAAGAGGCAATGCGCGGAGGGCCGGGTCCGCTGGCGCTGCAGGCGGCGATTTCCGCGGTGCATTGCCAAGCGGCGCGAGCGGAGGAGACGAATTGGCGGCAGATTGTGTGGCTATACGAAGCGCTGGGAAGGGTGCAGCCATCGCCGGTGGTGTCGCTGAATCATGCGGTGGCGGTAGCGATGGCAGAGGGGCCGCAAGCAGGATTGGCGTTGATGGAGGAACTGGCAGAAGAAAGCGATCTGGAAAATTATCACTTGCTGCACGCGGCGCGCGCGGATATGCATCGACGTTTGGGAAGGTTCCCCGAGGCAGCGCGGGAGTATGAGAAGGCGTTGACGCTGGTGACCAATGCGAGCGAGCGGAGATATTTGAGGAGAAGGTTGCAAGAGGTGAAAGAAGGAAGTGAAGAAGCAACGAAGTAAGGACGCAAAGAAAAGACACCTCGGACGTTTCATCACGCCACCCTTATCGAGACATCAGGACCGGAACCACGGCCTTATATTCGCCGATCATCCCTAGTGCGTTTATGACGGCAGTAAACGGCGGGTAGCGCAGCACCATTCGACGCGTGGGTCTCACATACTGGTTAGACGCCTCGCGGAAGGTCGACCGCTTCGGCGGTGCCCGCATCTTCGAAGCCGTGCATGGCATCTAATAATAGTGGCCAGAAGGAGCGCAATTGGCCCTCGACGATCCGCTTGACCGCCCGGGCTCGGAGGTAGTTATGGCTCCTCAGGAAGTTTCCCAGCTCAGCGGGCTACCCAAACTATTAGGCAAGGAGCAAGTGGCGGAAGGCACGACGGCCTTCCACTTCGAGAAACCGCCTGGGTTTGATTTCAAACCGGGACAATCGGCCGACGTGACGTTGTTCAACCCGCCGGAAACGGATGCTGAAGGAAACACGCGTACGTTTTCGGTTGCGAGCGCTCCATTCGAAGACAAGCTGATGTTTGCAACGCGCATGCGTGACACGGCATTCAAGCGCTCGTTGACGCGGATGCCGCCGGGCACGGGAGTAAAGATCGATTCGGCGCTAGGCTCCTTCACGCTACACAAGAATTCGGCAAAACCCGGGGTGTTCCTTGCCGGCGGAATTGGAATCACCCCGTTTCTCAGCATTCTGCGACAAGCGGATCATGATCGTGCACCGCACCAGGTGATTCTGTTCTACTGCAACCACCGCCCGGAAGATGCGGCTTTCCTCGAAGCTCTGCAGAGGCTGGCGACGAGCAACGCAAATTTCCGCTTCGTAGGTACGATGACGAAGATGGCGAACGCAAAGAAAAAGTGGGACGGAGAGACGGGCCGCATCAACAAGGAAATGCTTTCGAGGTATATGAGCGATTTGCACGGACCGATTTATTACATTGCGGGGCCTCCGGCCATGGTGACGGGGATTAGGGAAATGCTTGTTGCGGCGAGAATCGACGAAGACGACATCCGGACCGAAGAATTCCCGGGATACTGAAGGGCGCGATAGGCATGCCCGGCGAAACGCTGATTTCTTTTGGAGGTTTACTACATGTTGGATAAGAGACCAAAAACGAAAATTCTTGTGGATGGTGGAGACCCTGAGGAAACGTTGCGCGTGAAGAAATCGATTGGAATTGTGGATGGTCAAACCACCAATCCATCGCTGATCGCGAAAAACCCGGAAATCCGGCAACGAGTCGCGTCGGGCCACAGCTTGAGCGCACAGGAAGAAAAACAGGCGTATCGAGAAATTGTGGAGACCATCTCGCCGCTGGTTGGCGACGCCGGAGTTTCCATTGAAGTTTTTGCCGATATGGATACGACCGCCGAGGACATGCTCAGGCAGGGCGAGGAGATGTTTTCCTGGATTCCCAACGCATACGTGAAATATCCATCCACCCGCGAGGGGCTGCGGGCTGCACAGATGTCCGTGGCGAAAAACATGCGCGTGAACATGACATTGTGTTTTTCGCAAGACCAGGCGGCCGCAGTTTATGCCGCAACGAAAGGGACGAAGGAACCGGCATATGTATCGCCGTTCGTGGGCCGGCTAGACGATCACGGGGAAAACGGGATGGACGTGATCCGGTGGATCAAGAAGATGTACCAGAAGGGCGACGGGCATGTTCACGTCTTGGCCGCCAGCATACGAAGTGTGAATCATTTGCTGGCCGCTTTCGCCGCTGGCACCGATCTCGTTACTGTGCCCGCGAAAGTCCTGCTGGAGTGGAGCGCAAAAGGTTGTCCGATGCCGGATGAGGCTTTCCATTACAAAGCTGTTGACGGGGCCGGCAAACCGTTGCGGGAAATCCCGTACAAAGACCTGAACCTCGACCTGCCGTGGCAGAGTTTTGACCTCGCGCATGAATTGACGAATGCGGGCATCCAGAAGTTTGTAGCGGACTATCGCGCCACGTTGAAACGCTCGGCGTAGTTTTTTTAGGGTGGTTGAAGGCTCGGTAACCCGCGAGTTTCCAGGCAGTTTGCGCGTCGGATGAATATCTGTGTCGCCCCTGCTTGGCTCGTCTCCTGTGATTTGTTAACCCACCGCTGATCTTCGACTTCGCTCATGGCAAGCGCGGTGGGCTACGTTCTGCCGCGCATCCGGCGCCCGGATTGCGACTACAAGTCAATCACCTAGGCGAGCAAGAGTGCCGGGGCCACAAAGATGGTCCGCCTCGGAAAGCGGCCCCTACAAGAGCGAACGGGTCACCAGGCCGGCGAGGGCGGCGACGGTGGCGTAGGCGGCTGCGGAGCATGGCGAGCGTGCGGCTACGCCAGAGGCCTGCCACGGGGTGTGCGGGATTGTGAGATTCAGGACAGAAGACTGGGCGGACATGGCGATCCTCCTTAGAGCGACCCGGGAATAAAGAGGCGCGAATCGGAGGAATGTAGCGGGAGAGGGGCGGGGTGGGAATAGTGGAAAAGGATTAGAGGAGGGATCAAAGTTCAAAGGGAAGAAAGGAGAAGAAGACCTCGACGTTAGATCGTAAGACCCACCCTTAAAAAACCAAGAGTGGGGCACCTCAAGTTCATTTGTGAAGATCGTCAAGTCGAAAAGCGAGGACACAGGCTGATGCCTGTGCTACGGGCGTTACGGCTTGGGGGAGGCGTTCCACATTTCGTGCTGGATTTTCCATTGGCCGGAGGAATCCTTGTGCAGAACGAAGAGGATTTTGCCGTAACCTTCCATGGAGGGCTGGTTGGGAGGCTGGAGACCTTGCGTTTCAATACCCCATTCGGAGGCCCAGTTGCCGGAAACCTGGATGTCGTGGAAGTCGATTTTCTCGCGA
>DATFSI010000236.1:0-5607 GCA_035262705.1 Candidatus Acidiferrum sp.
TACCAGCGAGGGGCACTACTCGCGATAGGGAGCGTATATGAGTAAGGCGATTCTGTACGATGCAACGCTCTGTATCGGCTGCAAATTGTGCGAGAGGGCGTGTGCCGAGCATAACGGCCTTCCGTACGACGACTCCATTGCCGCCGAAGCCACTCAATCAGAGCACAAGTTCACGGTCGTCCTGACCGAGAACGACCATTTCATGCGCAGATTATGCATGCACTGCGAAGAGCCCGCGTGCGCCTCGGTTTGTCCCGTCGGGGCTTTTCACAAGACGGTTTTGGGTCCGGTGGTGTATGACGTCTGGAAGTGCATCGGATGCCGTTATTGCATGGTGGCGTGCGCATTCGTTCAGCCGAAGTACGAATGGGGCTCGCTCAATCCGCGCGTGCGCAAATGCATTATGTGCCCGGACCTGATTAAGAGGGGCCACGCGACGGCTTGCGCGCAGGCCTGCCCTACGGGCGCGACCAAGTTCGGCGAGCGCGACCAATTACTCCAGGAAGCGCAGGACCGCATCAACGCGAATCCTTCGAACTACGTCAACCACATTTACGGAAAAGACGAAGTGGGTGGAACCTCCGTGCTGCTGCTTTCCGCGGTGCCGTTTGAACAGTTCGGCTATCCGTCCATCGCCAAGATCGGCGACAAAGCGCTGCCAGAATATACCGGCGTGATCATGAAAAAAGTTCCGGACTTCATTCCGCTGTGGACCCTGGTCCTAGGCGGCATTTACTGGCTGGCACATCGCAAGGAAGAAGTCGCCGAGGCGGAAGCCATGGAGAAGCAAGGGGGAGCGGCATGAAAATCCTGAATAACAAGGTCACGTTCTGGCGAGTTCTTTTTGTCATCATCATGATTCTGGGTGCCTATTCAGCCTACGTACGCTATTTCCGCGGGCTGGGCGCGGTGTCGAACATGAGCGACCAGTTTCCCTGGGGATTGTGGATCGGCTTTGACTGCCTTTGCGGCATCATGCTGGCCGCCGGGGGATTCTGCATCAGCGGCGCGGTTTATCTGTTTAACGTGGAGCGCCTGCACGGCATCATCCGGCCGGTAATTCTGACGGCATTTCTCGGCTACTGCCTGTTCATTGTCGGGTTGCTGTTCGACCTGGGCCGCCCATGGTTCATCTGGCACCAGCTTGTTTATATGAATCCGCACTCGGTGATGTTCGAAGTGGGCATGTGCGTGATGACGTACACGACTGTGCTTTTCTTCGAATTCCTGCCCAACGTTCTGGAGCGGTTCCATTTGACCTGGCCGCTAAAGGTGGTGAAGGCGGTGATGCCGCCGCTGATCGTGGCGGGTATTCTGCTTTCCACCCTGCACCAAAGCTCGCTTGGATCGCTCTATCTGATCATGCCAAGCAAACTTCATCCGTTCTGGTATTCGCCGGCGCTGCCATTTTTCTTCTTCGGATCCGCGATTGCAGTAGGACTGGCGATGACCATCTTCGAATCCACGCAGAGCGCCAAGGCGCTTGGCCGGCACCTGGAACTTTCGGTGCTAGTGACGCTAGGCGGCGCACTGCTGGTAGCGCTATGGGTCAACGCGCTGCTGCGGTTCGAAGACTTTTTCCATCGCGGGATGCTCCGAAAAATCATGCAACCCAGCTACGAAGCGTACTTCCTGTGGCTGGAACTCCTGCTGGCTTTCGTGATTCCGATTACCATGCTGAGCTTCAAGCGAGTGCGGCTCTCCCCGAAGGGCCTGTATCTGGCGTCGCTCAGTGCAATCCTCGGGTTCGTCAGCAACCGCCTGAATATCAGCATCACCGGCTTTGAAACCTGGGCTGGGAAGCATTTCGTGCCCAAGTGGACGGAGCTGATGATCACTGTAAGTATCATCGCGATGGGCTTCTTGGTCTTCGCGATGTGCGTAAGGTACCTGCCCATTTTCGAACATGGACCGGGAACGGTGGCGAAAGAAGGAGGACCGAAGCGTGTTCGAGCGAAGATACCCAAACCATCCCATGTCACTCCTTGACACCAAACCGCTGTCCAGCCGGCAGTGGAGCCGGAGCTGGAGAACACTCTGGGGCACGCTCAGCGCCAAGCTGCTCGTGCTTCTCGGACTGTCCATGGCCCTAGTATTCGGGCTACTGGGCTACCTGAATATCCAGCTCCACCGCCGGCATTTGGAATACGCCGCGGAAGCGGAGGCCGCGCGGATCAGCAGCGTGATTCAGCGGAACACGTCCTATTACATGCTCCGGAATCAACGCGACGGCTTGTATCACATCATCACGGACCTGGCCAACGAACCCGGCGTGCTGCGCATTCGCATTATCAACGAACAAGGGCGCATCAGCTTCTCCTCGGACACGAACGAAATCGGGCGCCTGGTGGATGACAGCCTGCGTCACGCGAATATGGAATCCGAGGTTTCCGGCGCCCGCCGACAGGTGATTCGTATCTTCCCGCAGAGCGATGGCCGGCGAGCCCTGGCGGTGCTGAATCCCATCGAAAATAGCCCCAGTTGCTCGTCGGCGGAATGCCATGCCCACCCGACCGAAATCAAGACGCTGGGCTATCTGGATATGTACGCTTCGCTGGCGACAACGGACCAGAACGTCGCGGAGAGCCGGCGGCAGGTTTGGCGATACACCATCCTGGCCGTCCTGGGAGTGGCATTGCTGAGTGCGGCGTTCGTGCGGCACACCCTGCACGGGCCGCTGACCGAGTTGATGAAGGGCACCGAGTACATCGGCGCGGGCCATCTCGGTTATCAGATTCAGCTGGGGGCGCACCAAGGGGAGCTTACCGAGGTTGCCAGTTCGTTCAACACGATGAGCCGGCAACTCAAGGAAGCTCGCAACGAAATCAATGCGTGGACGCATACGCTAGAGGCGCGGGTGGAACAAAAAACGCGCGAGTTAACTGGCGCGCGCGAAGAGATGTCGCGGGTCGAGCGCATGGCGTCCATCGGAAAGCTGGCGGCGGTGGTTGCGCATGAAATCAACAACCCGTTGGCGGGAATTCTGACATACGCAAAGCTGCTGAAGAAGCGGGCTTCCAAGGACCCCACGACCAACGGCGAAAACATCGAGATGCTGGATCTGATCGAGTCGGAGAGCCGGCGCTGCGGGGAAATCGTGCGCAACCTGATGACCTTCGGGCGGCCTTCCTCGATGAATTATGAGCCGGCAGATCTGCATTCGGTGATCGATCGCTGCGTGCGGCTGGTGAACCACCAGTTGGAGCTGAGGAACATCGAATTGCAACTCAACCTAGCCCCGGATCTGGGTGCGATTCGATGTGACCCCGCGCAGATCGAACAGGTGCTGCTGGCGCTGGTGATGAACGCCATTGATGCCATGCCAAACGGGGGGACACTGAGGCTGGGTACGCGCAAGGCACCCGGGGGCACGGACGTGCAAGTAGAAGTACGGGACGACGGCGTGGGCATGCCTCCGGAAGTGCTGCAGAACATGTTCGAGCCTTTTTTTACCACCAAGGAGCGCGGCCGCGGCCTGGGATTGGGCTTGGCGATCAGCCGGCAAATTGTGGAGCGCCACCAGGGCCGCATCGAAGTGAAATCCGAACCGGGGCGGGGAACCGTCTTTACGATCACCCTGCCTATGCAGGCGAATATTGCGCAGACCGCGGGAACCGCGGCTGCTGTGGGATGAGGAGCAACTGCCATGGCCAGCAAAGCCAAATTGCTCGTAGTGGACGACGAATTGATTGTGCGGGACTCGCTGAGCAAGTGGTTCCGCGAGGAAGGGTACGAGGTCACGGTCGCCGACAGCGCGCAGGAAGCATTGACAAAAATGGCCGCGAGCCGCTTTGACCTGGCGCTGGTGGACATCAAGATGCCAGGCGTGGATGGCGTCGAGCTTCAGAAGCGCATGCACGAGATCGACCCGGACATGATCGTGATCATCATGACCGGCTACGCGTCGGTGGAAACGGCGGTAGCAGCGCTGAAAAACGGAGCGTACGACTATGTTTCGAAGCCGTTCGATCCAGACGATATGGCGCACACGGTGCAGAACGCCCTGGCGCACAAGTGCGCAGAGAGAGAAAATGAGCGGCTGCGGGAAACGGTGGCCTCCGTGGTGCGGCCACAGGAGATGATTGGGCAAAGCCCGGCGATGATTCGGGTGTTCGAGGCCATCCAGACCGTAGGGCCGACCGACGCAACGGTTTTGATTACCGGAGAAAGCGGGACGGGGAAAGAGCTTTGCGCTCGTGCGATTCACGCCGCCAGCCCCCGCCACTACAATCCACTAGTGGTCATCCACTGCGGAGCGTTGGCTGAGACGCTGCTCGAGAGCGAGCTGTTCGGGCACGAAAAGGGCGCGTTTACCGGGGCGCAGTACCGCAAAAAGGGAAGTTTCGAAGTGGCCGACGGGGGCACGGTCTTTTTGGATGAGATCGGCGACATCAGCCTGAAAACGCAAAGCGACCTTTTGCGCGTGCTTCAGGAACGCGAGATTACCCGCGTCGGGAGTTCGCATCCCATTCACGTGGACTTTCGTTGCATTGCGGCAACGAACAAGGATCTGCACCAGCTTGTGGAACAGGGCAGGTTCCGTCCGGACCTGTTCTACCGGCTGAACGTTTTTCTGATGCACTTACCGCCGCTGCGCGAACGCAAGGGAGAAATCCCGATCCTGGTGGATCACTTCGTGCGGAAGTTCGCCGCTTCGATGAATAAGAAAATCAGCAAAGTTTCTGCGGCGGCGATCAATCTGCTCGAGCGCTACCAGTGGCCCGGCAACATTCGGGAACTGGAAAACGCCGTCGAGCGCGCCATGGTGGTGGCGCAGGAGCCGGAGTTGCGGGAGCAGGACTTTGCGCTGCGCATGCCGGTGGCCGAGCATGCGGGGCGCACTCTGGAGGATATTGAAAAGGCGCACATCCTGGAGGTTCTGGAGGAGTGCAAGGGCAATCAGACGGTGGCTGCCGAGGTGCTCGATATTGACCGGGTCACGCTGCACAACAAGCTGAAGAAATATGGCTGGAAACGAGTGACGGCGGATGCCCTGTGAAGCGCATTCAGCTATTACCGCTGGGTTCTGTGGCGCAGGATCTGCTGTCGGATCTCGCGGCCGGGCTGGCGCGTGAGTTTCTGATCCCCTGCGAAATCCTGACGCCGGTTGGCGAGCCTTCCTTCGCATACAACATCACCCGGCAACAGCACAGCTCGACGGAAATTCTGACGTCGCTGGCGCAGCGCGATACGCCGGACACTTGGCGTCTGCTTGGCGTGACCTCGCTTGATCTCTACATTCCGATCCTCACATTCGTTTTTGGAGAAGCGCAGCTGAGGGCGAATTGCGCGGTGATTTCCTCGCACCGGTTGCGCGACGAGTTCTACGGGCTGCCGCCGAATATCCTGCAATTCCGCGAGCGCGTGTTGAAAGAAGCGGTTCATGAATTGGGCCACACACTCTCGCTACATCACTGCGATGATTATCAGTGCGTGATGTCGCCGTCACACGGCATTGAACTGGTGGATCTGAAGAGCAGCCGTTTTTGCACGAACTGCCGCGAAGCGGTGCCCACGCGCGCCGAGGTAAAAGCACTGAACGGAACGGTGCACGTCTACAACAGCTCGCGGAAGAGTGCGTAGAAAGTGTTTGCGGGAATTAAGGAC
>DATFSI010000237.1:0-5229 GCA_035262705.1 Candidatus Acidiferrum sp.
TTAACTGCAAGAGGGCTTTCAGCGCTCGCGTTCTCGCAAAGCTTTCAGCTTCCGGCGCTCTCCCCTTTCCCCATGCCTGCGGAGAAGAGAGCTTCCGACACCGCACTCAACCAGATCCCGATGGCGGTTGCCCCCGGATCGGGATGCCCAAGCACGCGGTCGCCCAGGTAACTTGATCTTCCCAGGCGCGGCTTCATCTGCGCCGTGGCTTCTGCGCCTCGTTTCGCGGCTGCCACACCCATCCGAAGCGCTTCCCGTGGCGAATCTGCCGCCGCATTCTTCAGCGTTTTCACAAATGGATCGAGCGCGTCCAGCATGGTTCGATCGCCGGGCTTCGCTCCGCCCAGGTCACTGATGGCTTGCACACCTTGTTCGAGCGACAGCGCCCACCGGGCAAGTCCGCTCCCGCCGGAATTTTCCAGCACATTGCCGCTGCGGAGAAACAGAACTCCATACAGCGGTCCCGATGAGCCCCCCAGTTCCTGCCGTAACGTGTGGCCGAGGGCTTTGAGCGTCGCCGCAACATCATCCACCGGATAGGAAGCGACGGCCGCCAGCACAGCCGTGCCCGCGCGCTTCATGCTCGCGCCCAGATCCCCGTCGCCGGTGATGCGATCCATTTCCGTCAACTCGCCCTCCGCTGCGATAAGTGCTAGGCAAGCGGCCTCGATGGCGCGTTTCGTTCTATGGCCGGTCTCGGTCTGCACACTCTTGACCCTCGCCGGCTTGGCAGCACGGCTGGCCTTGCTCTCCGCCTGTGCCTGCGCCCGGCGTGTGTGCTGCTTCAGCGGGTTAGGCCACGAAGGAGCGGTCGTTGGCGCGTCCAGCCAGCGCAGCCACTCGTCGTTAACATCCAGAACGGACATCGAAATGCCCGCCATATCCAGCGACGACAAGAACGTGCCGGCATACATGCGCTCGACGCGGAATCCCTTGCCCTGCAGAAAAGGCACCGCGCGCCGCGCAATGATCGCAAGTTCCATTTCCGTGGTCGCGCCGAGATTGTTGATCATCATCACCACGCGTTTTTCATCGCCGTAACTCCCGCGCTTTTGAATCTCCGCCAAAAGCGTTTCCACGAGCTGATCGGCTGGCTGCAGGCGTGTGCGCGTCACTCCGGGCTCTCCGTGAATGCCCAGCCCGAGCTCCATCTCGTCCTCGCCAAGTTCGAAGCTGGGCTTCCCGACGGCGGGCGAAGTACCTGCGGAAAACGAAACGCCCATGGTCCCCAACCGCGCGATTGCGGCCCTGCCAATGGCGACCACCTCCGCCAGGCTTTTGCCCTCTTCCGCCGCCGCGCCCACCAGTTTGTGCACGAGAATGGTCCCCGCCAGCCCGCGCGCACCGGTCATGGATCCACTTCCGCGCAGCGCCACGTCGTCGTTGACGATGATCATCTCCACCGCGATGCCTTCGGAACGGGCCATCTCAGCCGCCAGCCCGAAATTCAGCCGGTCGCCGGTGTAGTTCTTCACCACCAGCAGCGCGCCGGGCTTTCCCGCGACCGCCTTGATCGCAGCCAGGACGGAGTCGGCATCCGGCGAAGTAAAAACCTCTCCCGCAACACCGGCGCTTAGCATCCCAGCTCCGATGTAGCCCGCGTGGGCGGGTTCGTGTCCGCTGCCTCCTCCGGAAATAATCGCCACCTGTTTATCGCGCAAGTCATCCGCGTCCGCCCGCACCATTACCTTATGTCCAGGCAATAGCCGCATCCCGGGGCTCAGCACAGCCAGCCCTTCCAGCATTTCTTCCACGGCGTCCTCGGGACGGTTGATGAACTTTTTCATGACAGGCCCCCCTCGTTCACAATATTCAGCGCTTACTTGACAATGGCGCGCAGCAGAACTCCGGCCAGCCCGCCGCCAATGAGCGGCCCGACCACCGGCACGATGGCGTAGCCCCAATCCGAGCCGCCTTTGCCCGCGACGGGCAAGGCAGCGTGCGCGAGGCGCGGTCCAAGATCACGCGCGGGATTGATCGCGTATCCCGTGGTGCCGCCGAGCGAGAGGCCAATCCCCCAGATGAGTGAGGCGACCAGATACGGCCCCAAACCCGCCGCCGGGCCAGACGCCGCCACCGCTTTTGAAAAAATAGCGCCCACCGCAAAGACGAGCACGAACGTCCCGATGATTTCGCTGATGAGATTTGCCCCGAAATTACGGATGGCCGGCGCGGTGCAAAAGGCCGCCAGCTTCAAAGCTTGATCCGGCGTTTCCTTCCAGTGCGGCAGGAAATGCACCCAAACCAGCACGCCTCCCGCGAAAGCTCCGGCCATTTGTGCCACCAGGTAAGGCGCGAACTTTGCAAAATCCCCGGACGAAACAGCGAACCCCAGGGTTACCGCGGGGTTCAGATGCGCGTCACTGCTGCCGCATGCGATCGCCGTGAACACGCCGGCCATCACCGCGAACGCCCAGCCGCTGGTGATCACCATCCAACCCGCTCCCTCCGCTTTCGATCGCTTCAGCAGGACGCCGGCCACCACGCCATTGCCCAGCAGGATCAACATCAGCGTGCCCATAAATTCGCCAAAACATTTCGCAAGCATTCAGGAACTCCTTATGGATGCGGATTTTTGCCGCGCTAGACCACCCAGTCGAACGATTTGCTGACCGCGCGCTTCCAGAGTTTATACAACTCTTCGCGCTGTCCGTTTTTAAAATTGGGTTTCCACGTTTGGTCCACCGACCAGTTTGCCCGCAGCTCTTTTAAATCCTTGAAGTAGCCTACCGCCAATCCAGCAGCATACGCGGCGCCGAGCGCGGTGGTCGCATCCTTAGTGGTGGGGCGCACGACCGGCCGGTCGAGAATATCGGCCTGGAACTGCATCAGCAAATCGTCGGAGACCATGCCGCCATCCGTGCGCAGCACATCCAGCTTGATGCCGGAGTCCTTTTCCATGGCTTCCAGAACGTCGCGCGTTTGAAACGCCGTGGCTTCCAGCACCGCGCGTGCAATGTGGCCTTTGTTGGCGTAGCGGGTCAATCCGGCGATTACGCCGCGCGCGTTGTCCTTCCAATACGGCGCATATAGGCCCGAAAACGCGGGAACAAAATAGACGCCGCCGTTGTCGCTGACCGTGCGAGCCAGTGCTTCGATGTCTGAACTCTTCTGAATCAGGCCGAGATTGTCACGCACCCACTGCACCAGCGCGCCGGTAATCGCTATGCTTCCTTCGAGGGCATAGTGCGCAGGCTGAGGGCCCATCTTGTAGGCCATGGTGGTCAGCAAGCCGGACTTGGAATCTACCTTGCGCGTGCCCGTGTTCATCAGCAAAAAGCAGCCCGTGCCATACGTGTTCTTTGCCTCGCCGGGTTCGAAGCAGGTCTGACCCACCAGCGCGGCCTGTTGGTCTCCCAGGATGCCCGCGATTGGCACATCCTTTACGGAAGGGAGTTGCGCCCGCCCGTAAATCTCGCTGCTCGAAAGTATTTTCGGCAGCATGGCTTTTGGAATTCCGAATGCCTTCAGGATTTCATCGTCCCAGGACAGCGTGGCGAGGTCCATGAGCTGTGTGCGGCTGGCGTTGGTGACGTCGGTAATATGCACACCGCAATTACAGCCGCCGGTGAGAAGCCACACCAGAAATGTGTCGATGTTGCCGAACAGCACGTCTCCCCCTTCCGCCAGCTCGCGCGCGCCCTTAACGTGCTCTAGAATCCAGCGGATTTTCAGGCCGCTGAAATACGTGGTCAGCGGCAGCCCGGTCTTCGCGCGAAAGCGGTCCTGGCCGCCATTTTTCGCCAACTCGCTCACGTAGTCCGCCACACGCGTGTCCTGCCACACCAGAGCGTTGGCCACCGGCTTGCCGGTCTTGCGATTCCACACCATAGTCGTTTCGCGCTGGTTGGTAATGCCGATCGCCGCCAGGTCCTCCGGATGTAGGTTCGCGCTGGCCATCGCCTCCGCCGTGACTTCGCGCGTGCGCTGCCAGATTTCCTCGGGATTGTGTTCCACCCATCCCGGATTGGGATAAATCTGCTCGTGTTCCTTCTGGCAGACCGACACTACGCGCCCCGTCCGGTCAAACACGATGAATCGCGAACTCGTCGTTCCTTGGTCGATTGCTCCGATGTAATCCGCCACGTTGCTCCTCCCGAAATTCCTTTTCTTTATATATCCCTCTTTAGTCCGCTTTCGCCGAAGAACGCTTGCGTGGCAACCCGGCCGCGTCCAGTAGGTGATGGATCTTCTCCACGTAGCCTGTGATCGCTGTGTGCGTCGCCGCATCGCTCCATCCGAGTTCCGCGGCCATCAGGGAACCCACTACCGGCGCCGCCTCGATTGCCGTGCGCCACGAATACAGCTGGATCCCCAGCCGCCGCGCCAGAACATCCTCGATTGTCGCCGCCATCTCCTTGCGCACCGAATAAACCACTTCGGCCCGAATCGCCGGATGCTCCGCCACAATCGGCTCGAGCAGCGCGGCGTTCTCGCGTCCCAGCGCCAAAGCCTCTCCGCCGGCCGTTCCGAATTTCGTGGCCAGGTGATGGGCGGTGGCTTCGGAAATCGCCTGGTCGCGGCAGAACTGTTTCCAATAGTCGTCGGTGAAGCCAAGGCCGCCAAACAACACATGGTTGCGCGTCGAGGACTCCGTTTGCGGAACGCCCAGCGCGTGCTGCACCGCATGAATCGTGTCTTCGGCCATGGCGCGATGCGTGGTCCATTTGCCGCCCATGATACTGATCAGCCCGCTGGCCCCATCGATTTCAATCACGTAGTCGCGCGCCAGCTTCTTGGTACCGTCGCCTTCCTCTCCCGAGGCGACCAGCGGCCGCGCGCCGGCAAATCCGCTGACCACGTCGTCCGGCGTCACCTGCCGTGCCAGATAGTGATTCAGGTGCCGCAGCATGTAGTCGATGTCCGCCTTCGTCACCACCAACTCGGCGCCCGGCTCGACCTCGTCATCGGTAGTTCCCACCAGCAGCCGACCGTACCAAGGCACGGCAAACAAAACGCGCCCGTCTCGGTTTTGGGAATCAGCAACGCATCTTCCGTCGGGAAAACGTCGAGCGGCAAAAGGATGTGCGCGCCCTTGCTCGGCCGCATACGCCTGCGCACCGTGGGTGTGGCCAATTGACGGATCGCATCGGACACGGGGCCCGTGGCGTTCACCACCACTTTGGCGCCCACCATGAACGTCTCCCCGGTTAATCGATCCTTCACCACGATGCCTGCGATCTTTCCATCCGCCCCGCGCTGGAAATCCGTCACCCGCGCATAGTTCAG
>DATFSI010000238.1:0-45082 GCA_035262705.1 Candidatus Acidiferrum sp.
GTATCGGCCATGAAATTAAACCCCTTGGCGAGGCTGGCGCGATCGACAACCGCGATGGGCACGTAGACGGCCAGCTCCACAACGAGCACGGTGAGGCCGAGCCAGGTTGCGGCGGTGCGGGTTTTCCGGCCGAGCAGCAAGAGGTTGCCGGCGGCGGCGTAAACCACGGCGGCCAGGCAGGTCCATACGGCGTGGCCGTAGATGTAATCGGGAGTGAGACGTTCCAGGGGAACGCCGGGAACGTGTTTGGCGTGCAGGAATTGCTCGAAGCTGTAAAACAGCACAGGAACAGCAAGGAAGTAGCGTGCAATGGTGGCAAGGATGCGTGCCCTTTGCTCGTGCGACTGTCCGAGGGCGGCCGCCATCGCCAGAGGGCCGCCGCTGAAGGATAGTTCGCGCAGCGCAAGCGCCAGCGCAATGCGATCCCGCGGGTCCTGCAGCCAGCCTGGGACGTCCATCAGTACGACGAAAAGGAAAAAATTCAGCGCGAGGAGGCTGGCTGCTAGGCGCGCCTGAATGCGTGTGACCAGGCTAAGCGCGGCAGCGATAAAGCAAGCCCCCACGAAGTAGGCCCAAAAGAGGTGCCACGGAATCCAGGAAGGAATGAGGGAGGCGATGTCAGCGGTGAGCGTGAAATGTTCAGTGCCGAATGCCGCGAGCGGGGCCGCGTAAAACAGCGGCCCCAAAAGAATCAGCTTGTCGAAACCCCGGGAGCGCTGCCAATCGCCACGAAGAAAAATGGCGACCAGCCCGATGGCGAGAATCGCTCCAAAGACAAAATACGACCAGAGCACCTCGCTGGGAATCGCGAGGAGAATCAGGACTGCCGATGAATGTACCGCGCTGCTGCCCACCGCGATTCCTTTCAGCCCGGTCTGCGCCAAAAACCAGTTGTCCTGCTAGTCAGAAATGCGCTTTTGATCCGTGATCCAGTTCACTTCCCAAGTCTTGCCTCCATCGTCGGAGAACGACTGCTCAAAATGGGGCGACTCGGTGTTCAAATTTGTCCACTCATATCGAATCAGGATGGTTTTGCCATTGATCGTATCCTGAGCGACGAACACACCGCGCCCATTTTTGAATTCGCCGACCTGAGGCGGGTCGAAGATTCCCGATTTGCGAGCTGTCCAATAGAGCCGCCATTGGTGAGATTCTGGGTTGTACAAGCGGATGACGAAGCCTTCGATGTGTGCATTTGGTCCGTCGAATACGGCCTGTTCGATTTCAGAGCCATCCCAGATCTTCCGGCAGGTACCCGTGCCCTCGTACTCTACCCATTCGTTCGATCCGGTCAGGGGATGCAGCCTGCGCTTCAAGTGATACCTCCAGTGGCCGACCAGCGGGTCGAAATCGTGCTGGCCATCATGTGCTGCGTCTTGACTCTGGCTTGCAGGAGTTGACTGCCGTCTCGGCTTTCCCTGCAGCGGAAGGTGGATGAAGGCGAAACAATACAACACAATACAGAACCCGAGACGTTCGAGCACACGCATAGCCATTCCTTTCGTTCCCCGTTTGTGAGTTCACTGACTTTGGATGCAGGTTGACGTAGATGTATCCGCGCGAGAGTACTCTCTGCGGTTGACTCCGGCTATAGCCACTTTCCCCCGAATTATTAGGGCCACTCCTGACCGCCCGTCAGATCGCTTGGATTACTTGCGGTGATCTGCGAATTCGGCCGCTTGCTTCAGCTCATGGTTAACCTGTTCGGGCAACTCCAAGGCCCGCTGGGCGTGCCCACCCAACTCGTCCTTGTTGGCTTTCTGGGCCTCTCCGACCTTGAGCCAGGCCTGCACACACAGCTCCTGCGCCGCAGCGAGGTTGGGGTGGCGGTGGGGATTGATGTCGCGTTCCGGCTTTTGTGCAACCGCGATGCCTCCGCCGATCAACGCCGGACACAAAACCGCGCCTACCATGATTCGTGACTTTGTCATATGCGCAGCTCTCCTTTGGAAAGATTCGGGATTTATCACACAAGAATTCAACGAAGATCGGCTGGGAGAAACGGGCGGCCACCGTTCCCGCGGAGTCCGGGGAGTGTAGCTCGTGAGAGAGCCTACTCCGAAAAGCCTCGTATGGCATTGAAGTATCGCGGTCAGCGGCATTATTAATACAAAATACATAACGTAGCCAGAAAGTATTATAGAGCCTGCATCGATTTGCGGAGGTTTCCATCGGAATTGGAGTGGCTCTTCTATTCGCACTGGTGTGGCCGGAAGGGGAAGACGCTGCGCCAGGAAAATGATGAGCTCGCCAGATTCAGCCACTTGAGAAAGCAAACGGGCGGGACAAAAAGGAGAGAGGCGCCCGGTAGTCCGTCGAGCGCCTCCTCTACTGCGTCAACGTAAACCGTACCTCACTGGATCACCTCCTTCTCGGCTGAGAAGCCGATATCGACAAGGTGTCGCATGGGGCGAGTATAGCGCAGGTTGCGAGAGAGAAATCACGGCAAATTTTCGAGAGATGCGAGGCGTTGAATACCCCCAGGCCGACGGAGCGTTTACTACGGTATAGGGTTAAGGGGTGAGCTTGTTTGGCGATTTCGCGATTTCCCGTGCGATTGCGCCTTTCCTTTGTTCCTCCCACCCGCGTCACTCCCTTTCGTTGCGAAGCCTCATTTGCGAGAATGATGCCCGCAAGAACGCAGGCGTGTTGTCGCGCGCGAACCTGAAATAGCGGTGGCGAGGAGGAGAGAGCCTGACGCATGCTGGATGCAGCGAAGAGTCTATTGCTGATTCTCAGCGCGATCTTTCCGATTGTGGATCCCATAGGCGGGAGCCCGTTTTTTCTGGCGCTGACCGGGGGATACAGTTCGGAGGCGCGAAAAGCACTGTCGTGGCGGATCGCGTTCGACAGTTTCGTGCTGCTGGTGGGCTCGTATTTTACAGGTACGTACATCCTGGCTTTCTTTGGGATTTCGCTGCCGGTGGTGCAGGTGGGCGGGGGAATGGTTTTGGTGGCGATGGGGTGGGCGACGCTGATGGAAAACGACGATGGGCATGACAAAAGCGCGCGCGAAACCATCGAGCCTCAGGATGTATTTAACCGGGCGTTCTACCCGTTAACGTTGCCGCTCACGGTGGGACCAGGATCGATTTCTGTGGCCGTCACGCTGGGAGCCAACGCGGCGCGACGGAACGCGCTTCATCCGCTGACCATTTTGACGGCATTAATCGGGTTTGCGCTGATCGCGCTGAGCATTTTCCTGTGCTATGGGTTTTCCGACCGGCTGGCGCGAACGCTGGGGCGAACGGGGGTGGCGGTGGTGACGAAATTGTCGGCGTTTCTGCTGGTGTGCATTGGGGTGCAGATCGGGTGGAACGGTACCAAGGAGTTGCTGGAGTCGCTGGCGCTGCATGTAACGGGCACTGGGCTTTAAATCGTGCGCGAGCCTGCCTGACAGGGCAGGTTGCGGGTTGTACCCCTTGGGCGGGTATCGGTTGGGACACGAATTAGGCGGGCAGCGGTGACACCACAACTCCCCGAGGCTAGAGTAAAACACCCAGCCAGGAGCCGGACCCATGAACACCATTCGTCGACGCATTTTGATTCTGGCCGCGGCCTTCGCTTTTCTGAGCCCCGCCGTTCGATGTGAGCAGGCGCAAAAAAACCAGCGGCCCACGCAGGAAGACCGCATCAAGAAACTTGAAGACCGCGCGGATGAGGCGGAAAAAGCCGCCAGCGCGGCGGCGATGGAAAAGGACTACATCGCGCGCACGCAGAAACTCTACGAGTCGTACTATCAGAGGACGCTCAACACGCAGTTGTGGGCACTGGGAATTGTGGGGCTGCTGCTGACGGCCGTGTTCGTCCTGGTGGCCAGATTCAGCCTGAACCTGTTTGAGCAACGCACAAAGCTGGCCACGGCCGACGCCACCGCCCAGTTGCGCAATGAACACACGCGGATCCTGGCGAAGGAAGTACAGAAACTCTGGGACTCCAACGCCGCCGACAACCGGAAACTCAAGGAGGCGCTGACCGCACAGGCGGCGGAAGTCGAACGGAATTTCAAAAATCTGTGCGACTTTCAGATTCAATTTGCGCAGGGACTTGCCGGAGCCGCCGACGGGTGCCAGGACGAAACTATGGCCAGCTTCCGGCAGGCGTTAACGGCGTACAAAGCGAGCAAACCGAGAAACCTGATCGAAGCCAAAGTGGGCGCAATCATCTTGCGGCACAATTTTGAGTCGCTGCGGGAAAAGCATGGAGAAAACTTCGAGGAGAAAGCGCGAGAGGAGCTGGCAGACGCGCTGTACAACGAACTACAAGAGGAGCTCGCGCTGACCGCGCTGCAGAGCCCCTGGCTTACGCCGCTGATCAAGGAAAGAAATCCGGCTCCGCCGAAGCCCGCGGCGGCCGAGCCGGTTGCCCAAGCGCGCCCTGCGGCGACGACGGTGATGACCTTGCCTGCGGAGCCACCAGATCCAACGCTGGACGAAGAGTCTTCCTGCCGCCTGATCAGCACGTAGGCGAGCACACCCGGGTTGCGACAACACGGTGGCCGTACTGTCCGTGTTTCAGTTTTGTGGTTTTTCGGTTGCCGCTGTGGCAGAAGCAGCGCTTGTGGACGGCTTTGCGAAAAACGGAGTAGTCCCATCCGGACGTGGAAGTCCACCTTTCCACTTGTCGGCTCCAATCTCCGTTGGGTTCGTCATGCTGGCGGCAAAGGCGAAACGCAATTTGCCGACGTCGCTGCGCGCGGCGGAAATCTCTGCCGAACCTGCCAGCTTTGGCTTCCAACATGTCACCGATGCAGACGACGCGCCTACGCGGGAATTCTGACCCTCTCTCATCCTGATTAATGTGCAGTTACCAGCCCGCCTGCCGCATGCGTTCGAGGATGAGTGTGCTGTAGTGATTCATGCGATCTGGGTGCCTCTTCAGGGGCAGCGGGAGAATGGCGGCGAGGCGCGCGGCCTGTTGGCGGTCGACATAGCGAGCCGGGGTGCGGTACCAGTACCGTGAGGCCCACTCCGCCCCGTAAACGCCCGGGCCCCACTCAACCACGTTGAGGTAAAGCTCGAGAATACGCCGCTTGCCAAGGACCAGTTCGGCCACCGGTACAAGTGTGAACTCGGCGCCCTTGCGGAGCATCGAGCGGCCGGTTCCGAAGAAGAGGTTTTTTACAAGTTGCTGCGTGATAGTGGAGCCGCCACGAATGCGTCCGCCTTCTATGTCGTCTTCCGCCGCGATCTGGATGGCGCGCCAATCGAATCCATGATGCTGGTAGAAGCGGGCGTCTTCCGCGGCGATGATGGCATGCTGAAAATCGGGGGAGATCTGACTGAGCGGAACGAATTCGTAGCGTTCGTGATAGGCCGTCAGGTGAATCCAGGATTGCAAGCGGCGCTGCATGTGCACCGCGGTGGTCGGGGGGTTGATCCAGCGGGCAGCTATGAGGATGAGCGCGGCCAGGGACCAAAGAAGCGTCAGTGCGAGGAGAAACCAGAGCGCCAAGGATCGGAAAGACAATTTCCGGACCGGAGTCTCCGCGGTTACGAGGGGCTGGACATGAGTTTCAATCACATTTCAGAATAATCGTTTCCTCTGCGATTATCGACTGCTCATCCTTGAGAAAGGACGCCTAACGAAACGGCGGCCCATATTGGTTGTTGACCTGGATATTTTGTTTTGTTCTCCTTCTAAATCGAATGGCGCCGCGCCGGAAAGAGACGGAGGGAAGCGATGCTTTACAACAAGAAGGTCCCTATTTCCGAGTCCGCGCTGCTGGTGATTGACGCGCAGGATTCCTTCAAGATGGGGGACCGCTGGGAGCGCCGCAGCAATAAAGAATTCGAGAACAATGTGGGCAAGCTGGTGGAGCTTTATCGCCGGCACAATCTGCCAGTGATTTATTTTTTGCATAGCGACGAAGATCCCGGGTTCGAGCGCACCAGCCCACATTACAAACTGATGGATTTTCTCTCCCCGCTGAGCGCGGAGCCGGTTCTGCACAAAGACACGCGCAATGTTTTTACGAGCACGGGCTTGCCGGCGCTGTTGATGGAGAAGGGTGTCCGCCGGGTGGTGATCACCGGGATTCAGATGGAGCAGTGCTGCGAGACTTCCGCGCGCGTGGCGGCGGACCTGGGATATGCGGTCGACTTCATCACCGAAGCGACCATGACTTTCCCGATCCCCAATCATGACAAGCCGGGCGAGGAGTTGGGCGTTGACGCGATCCGCGAACGGACCGAGTATGCGCTGCGGCGGCGCTTTGCGACGATTGCCAGCGTGCAAGCCATCGCCGAAGAGCTGGAAAAGACGCGGACCGCAACGTCGAGAGCCGCAAAGTCATGACCGACTATCTGGAACTTGCGTCATAAATAGCGGCGGCAGCGAGAGCCCGTGTCAAGCCCGCGTAAGACATCCGGCGCGCCAAATTGTCGGTTGCGCCCAACGCGTCCCCTGCGGGAAACTGGATATCTCGCGGTATTCCTGCGGATTCCCCTGCCGCTCCGCGAGCTGGTTGCTGGTTTCAAACGAATCCGAGAAGAGGCACAAGCCATGACGAACCCCATTGGCGAATTAAATCCTCCCGCGCGCCTGATGATGACGCCGGGCCCGTGCTCGATCGATCCGCGGGTGTACCGCGCGCTGGCCAGCCCGATCGTGGGGCACCTGGATCCTTGGTTCAAAGGTTGCATGGAAGAGACGCAGTTGCTGATGCGCCAGGTTTTCCAGACCGAGAACCGCATCACGTTTCCGTTGTCGGCCTCGGGCTCGGGCGGCATCGAAGCCTCGGTTCTGAACTCGCTGGAACCCGGCGACGAGGCCATCTGTTGCGTGAACGGGCTGTTTTCCGAGCGCATGTACGTGATCGCGCAACACACGCCGGCGAATTTGCACATCGTACAGGCGCCCTACGGCAAGCCCAATGATCCGGAAGAAGTGCGGAAGGTGGCCAAGGGCCGCAAGATCAAAATGATCGGGCTGGCGCAGGGCGAGACTTCCTCGGGCGTGGTCACGGACTTGGATCCCTTCCGCCACGTAGCCGATGAGTGCGGAGCTTTGCTGGTGGTGGATACGGTTGCATCGCTGGCGGCCGAGCCTCTGCATGTGGACAAGCAACGCATCGATATTTGCTTCAGCGGGTCGCAGAAGGCCATCAGCGCGCCGCCAGGGATGTCGCCGATTACGGTGAGCCCGCGGGCGGAGGAGGCGTTCCGCAACCGCAAATCGAAAGTGCAGAGCTGGTATTTCGATCTTTCGACGGCCATGAATTTCTGGGGCAAGGACCGGTTGTATCACCACACGCCGCCGATTTCGCTGATTTACGCGCTGCGCGAGGCCATGCGCATGGTGATGGAAGAGGGGCTGGAGGCGCGCTGGGCGAGGCACAAGCTCAACCAACAAGCGTTGATTGCCGGCGTAGAAGCGATGGGATTGAAGCTACTGGTGGAAAACCCGAAGGACCGACTGACGACGGTGACCGCGGTGATGATTCCCACGGGCGTGGACGATGGAAAGTTCCGCAACCAGTTGCTGGACGAGTTTAACATTGAAATTGCCGGCGGCATCGGCGCGTTGAAGGGACAGATCTGGCGGCTGGGGCTGATGGGCTACTGCAGCCAGAAGCCGTTTGTGCTGCAACTGCTGGCGGCGATGGATAAGGCGCTGCTGGACAACGGGCACCGGCACGCGCCGGGAGACGGCGTTGGCGGGGCGTTGCGTGTTTATACGAAGGCGGAGACACCAGCGCTGGCGGCGCGCTGACAGCAGAAAATAGCGCTTTGTTGGCCGAGTGCGCAAGCCGGTGTGTCGGCTCGTAGCCCAGACAGCGAGTTATTTGCTGGAGACGACGAACTGGTTGCCGTCGGGGTCTTTGAAGATGGCCATTGTGCCCCAGGATTCTTGCCGGGGCTCTATAGCGAAGGCGACGCCTTTGGCCTTGAGCTGATTGCAGGTGGCCAAGACGTCGTCGCACCAAAAAGTCATGGGCTGAAATCCGCCGACGCGGTCTTCGTGGCCCTCCGGGGTAAATAAAGCGATCCAGGTTTCCGCGCCGGGAATCAGCAATTCGATCCACCGCTGTTTGCCGTCGAACGGCTGATCGGTGACCACCTTGAATCCCAATTTTTCGGTGTAAAATTTCAGGGCCGCGTCCTGATTGCGAACCGGAATGCTGGCGATTTTGATGCCGCGAATCATCGTTAGCCTCCTTTGGCACGCAGAGAGCTTAGGGGGCGGATTTTCCAAAAGCAATCGATCATGGGATGCTATAGTAACTGTTACCATAGCTATGCCTCATCTGGACGATTACGTAACCGACGTGTTGATGCGCGACCTGGTGTGCCACGACCGCAAGCCGGCCGCCTTTCTGGTGTATTTGTGGCTGGCTGCGCAACAGCGACGGAGGGCACAGCCAGTGCAGGTCAGTTATCAGGATCTGGCGGAGAACATCGGGATTTCAAAAAGCTCGGTGCAGGCGGCGGTGCACTGGCTGGCGCGGAGAAAACTGCTGGCGGTGAGCAAGGGAAGCGTGACGGCGACGCCGCGCTATACCGTGCTGACCCCGTGGCGGAAGGCTGCTACTCTCCCGGCGCCTGCGCGCAAGCCGCGCACATGAATCGCACGCTCCTTCTGGCAGGATTGTGCGATTGTGTCCGTGCCATGAATCATCTAGAATAATAATCTAGATGGATAGGAGTGGCTATGCGCAAGGTTGGATTGTTTGAGGCTAAACAAAAGCTCTCGGAGTTGGTGGAACGCGCCGCTGCCGGAGAGCGCATCGGCATCACCCGCCGGGGCAAACTCGTCGCCTCGCTGGGTCCTGCGCCTGCGGAGAAGGCAGAAGTGCGCGAAGTGTTCGACCGCATTGAGCAGATTCGCCGCCAGGCTAAGAAAATACCGGGCGTTACTGCGAGACAACTGATCGAGGAAGGAAGAAAGTGAGCGATTTCGTCCTCGATGCATCTATTTCCTTGTCTTGGTTCGTAGACAATCCAGTGCCCGATGCGGCGCGGGATGTACGCGATTTACTGGTGAAAGGACGAACCGGGCTGGTACCAGCGTTATGGCTGTTTGAAATGGCCAACGGATTTTTGACAGCCGAGCGCCGCCAGATACTCACGTCCTTGGAAGTAAGCGCTTGCGTGGATGAGTTGGAAATTCTGCTAGCGGGAGGAATCGAAGTTGCACACTATAGTCAAGCGGCACAGGTTCGCGATCTAACGATTACTGGACGCCGCTACTCACTCACCGGCTACGACGCCAGTTATTTCGCGCTCGCACAAAAGGAGAGAGTTCCGCTGCTGACTTTGGACCGTTCCCTCCAGGCCGCAGCCAAAAAAGCTGGATTGCCATTACAGCCGTAGCCCTCTTGTCTACTCAGGTTTCAGTTCACCTTCCCAGCGGGCGATGACGGCGCTGGCCAGGCAGTTGCCGGTGACGTTGACTGAGGTGCGCGCCATGTCGATGAGCGCGTCTACACCCAGGATAATGAAGATGGGTTCGGTGGGAAAATGAAATGTGGATGCGGTGGCCAGCAGCACCACCGGGACGGCGCGCGGCACCCCGGCGATGCCTTTGCTGGTCAGCATCAGCGTGAAGACCATCAGCAATTGTTCGGGCCAGGACAAATGCATGCCCGCGGTTTGCGCGATGAAGATGGAGGCGAGCGCGAGGTAAAGGGTGGAGCCGTCGAGGTTGAAACTGTATCCGGCGGGAATGACGAAAGCCACGATTTGCCGTGGCACGCCGAACTCCTCCATTTCTTCCATGGCGCGCGGGAGGGCGGCTTCGGAGGTGCTGGTGGCGAACGCGATGGTGGCTGGCTCGGCGACATATTTCAGGAAGCGGCCGAGTGGAATGCGCGCCAGCAGCACGATAGGCAATAGCACGAGCAGAAGAAAAGCGAGCAGCGCGCCATACGCGGTGAGCACCAGTTTCGCCAATGGCAGGAGCACACTGATGCCCATGTGGCCCACAGTGTAGGCCATGGCTGCGCCGACGCCGATGGGTGCGTAGTACATCACGATGTTGGTGAACTTGAACATGGTCTGCGCCAGGGATTCGGCAAGGTTCAACATCGGCTGGCGCGTTTTCTCCGGAACCAGTGTGAGGGCAATTCCGAACAGCACAGCGAATACGGCCACTTGCAAAATCTGGTTTTCGGCCACGGCTTTGGCGATATTTTCGGGAAAAACGTGGAGCAGGAAATCGTCCCATTTCAGCGCGGCGGTTGGTGCGGCGACTTGTTCTGTTGCGGCGGGCGGCAGCGATACTCCGGTACCGGCTTGCGTCAGGTTGATTGCGGCAATCCCTAGAAACAACGCGATCGTGGTGACGACTTCGAAATAAATCAGGCTCTTCAGTCCAATCCGGCCGACTTTTTTCAAATCGCCGTGCGCCGCGATGCCGGTGACCAGCGTTCCCAGAATCAGCGGGGCGACAATCACTTTGATGAGGCGCAGAAAAATATCACCGAGCACGCGCAGATGTGCGGCAAATTCGGGCTTATCCAAGCCGAGTTCGAATCCCACCAGCATGGCCGCAAAAATCCAGTAGGTGAGAGAGCGGCCGCGCGCACCGGTGTAGGCCAGCAGTAACAAGCCGGCCCAACGGACCAAAGCGAAAGCGGTGTGAACCGGAAGAAGTAGAGCGAGGAGCGCTCCGGCGCCAAAGAGCAGCAAGCCAGCGATGAGAAAAACATTTTCGGATCTGGAGGGGCCCTGGGGCAATGCTTCATCCTTCATGATGCCGGCTTGTTCTAGAGTGCGGCGACATCATAGCTTGCAGCGTGGCATCAGAGAAGTTCTTTCCGGTTTGGCCTCGCTTGCCGCGGTTTTTCTCGCTTGCTATCTTTGCAAAATGCCAAAAATCGATCATCTGGAGTGCTCGCGCTGCCACGCGCACGTCTCCGCAGAAAAATCGCAGACCGTTTGCCCACAGTGCGCTGGCGCTTTCTACGTGCGCTATGACCTCTCTTCTCTTCGAGGTGTCGCGGCTCGCGAGAGAATTTCACAAGAGGCGGAAAAGTCCGGTTGGAGGGGGATGTGGCGTTACCAAAGTGTTCTGCCGGAGGCCGCGCCAGTTTCGCTGGGCGAAGGTTGGACACCCATGCTGCGCAGCCGGCGGTATGCCAACACATACCTCAAGGAAGAAGGCGCCAACCCGACCGGAAGCTTCAAGGCCCGCGGCCTGGCTATGTGCGTAACGATGGTGCGTCATTACGGGCTGAAGAAACTGGCCATTCCCTCGGCGGGAAATGCCGCGGGAGCACTGGCGGCGTATGCCGCTTCGGCAGGAATCGAGGCCCATATTTTCATGCCCAAGGATGTACCGTTCGCGAACTACGTAGAAGCGATGATGTACGGCGCAAAAGTGACTCTGGTCGATGGCCTCATTTCCGATTGCGGGCGCATGGTTGCCGAACGGAAGGAAAAGGAAGGCTGGTTTGACGTTTCCACGCTGAAGGAGCCCTATCGCGTCGAAGGCAAAAAGACCATGGGTTACGAACTTGTGGAGCAGTTCGGCTGGGAATATCCGGACGCCGTTTTCTATCCGACGGGTGGCGGCGTGGGACTCATCGGCATGTGGAAGGCATTTGCGGAGCTTGAAGAACTTGGCTGGGTCAAGCCGGGCAAACGCCCAAAGATGATCGCTGTGCAATCGGCGGGATGCGCGCCGATGGTCAAGGCCTTCGAACAGGGCGAGAAAGCCAGCCAGATGTGGAACAACGCCGCGACCATCGCTTCCGGACTGCGCGTGCCTAAACCTTACGGCGATTACATCATGCTGGAAATCCTGCGTGAATCTGGCGGCGTGGCGCTGGCCTTTCCTGACCAACAGATCCTCTCCTCGCTCAAGGATTGGGCGCGGAACGAAGGGGTGTTTCTTTCTCCGGAAGGTGCCGCATCCACGGCCGCTTACGATCACCTGCTGCGCACCGGATACCTGAAGCCGGAGGATCGCGTGGTTTTGTTCAATACGGGGGCGGGCTTGAAGTATATCGACGTGGTCGCGGAAGCCGTGGGGCTCCAGCGTCCTTCGTGAAACCCGCGGAGGCGTTGACATGCCGCTGCCGGGAATGGACACTAAAAGCCAGCGATAATCGCAACGTTGAGAATACGAGGGGAACCGTGCCTTCACTGCCAGTTTTAGCCAACAGCGGCGCCATGAACCAGTTCATCGGCGCGTTTGAGGTGACTTCAAAACTCACCGGCCACGTTTACGCCTGCAGCTTTTCGCACATCTGGAACGCCATCGCCACGCGGCACAGCGACACCATCGACGCGAAGTTCGTGGTGGACGATGTGGGGCGAATCGTAGGGCTGGCGCACGGCGCGTTTGTGGCGTTTCGGGACAAGAGCGGGCGGGATTTGACGGACCGTGAGGGCAGCTTCATCGCCGCGGAATATCTGCGGGAGCGGCTGGAAGAAGAAGACGAACGGCCCCTGTACGATGCGCACCACGACGATGTGATGCGGCTGATCAACGCGATCGGCATCAAGTAAGCCTGTTCCCAAGAAATCGAGCACAATTTGTTGGTTGAGATCCTTCGGGCGGCGAACACCGCCGCCCTCAGGATGACAGTTCGTCGGTGCTTTTCGGGGCCAACATGGATTCTTGTACGTTGAGGGAGTGCGCGGCCCGGTGGGCTTCGTCTTCAGCGCGGAAAGCGGCTAGGCGGGGATGGTGCAGGCCGTCGCGGCGAACAAAGTAAATCGCCACTAGCATCAGCAATGCTCCAAAAACCATCACCGCCGCGGTTGCCTGCAAGGCGACCTGCAAATCCGCCGCATCCGAGATGCGGCCGATTAGCTGCGGGCCAAGCGCGCCAAAGAACTGGGTTACGAACATGTAGAGGCCGATGGCGGTCGCGTGCGCACGCTGGGGCGTCAGGTCGTGCAACACGGCAGTGGTCGGCCCGTGATACCAAGACATAAAGAAGCTGGCCACAAAAAATCCCGCCAGCACCATCCTCTTTTCCTCCGATTGAATCGCGACTAGCAGAAACGGCGCGGCTACCAAAAAGGCACCGGCAATAACGAGAATGCGTCCATAGGCGAAGCGCTTCTGCAGGCGGTCGGCGAAGTATCCGCCGGCCAGCGCGCCGAGAACGAGCGAGAGCAGAGCGATAACCGAAAGCGAGAGCGCGGCTTCCTTCAGGCTGAAATCCTTGTAGCTGCGCGCGTAGTCGATGCCCCAGGTGACAAAAGAAACGGTGGAAAAAGTGATGCAAATGCCCGCTACGGTCATGGCCACAAAGGCGGGCACGCGGAGTAGGTGCCAGAAGGGAACAAGTTCGGAGCGCGGACGCTTGGGAGGTTCCTTGAGATAAAACGCGGAGAGTCCAGGGAGCAGGCCCAGCGCGCCGACGATTAGGAAGGCGTGCTGCCAGCCATGGCGCTCGCCCATGATTCCGCCCAAGGCAAGACCGCCGGCTCCACCCAGCAGCATCCCGGAGGCAAAGATAGCTTGCGTGAGGGCGCGGTTCTGTATGGGGAAGGAGTCCGAAATCATGGCTTGCGCGGCGGGAGCATAAGCGGCTTCCCCCACACCCACAAGCCCGCGGCAGATAAAAAGAGCGGCGAAGGTGGGTGCCAGGCCGCTGCACATGGCCGCGAGGCTCCAGAAAAGGACGCCCACGGCGATGATGGTGTGCTGGCTGAAGCGGTCGGCAAGATATCCAGAAAAAAGGCTGACGAGGGCGAGGACGATCAGAAGAACGGTTTGCAGGGAACCGAGTTGCGAGTCCGTGACATTGAAATGCAGCCGCAGCAGGGGCAGCAGGGGATTAAGCACCTGGCGGTCGGCAAAGTTGACAAAATTAATCAAAGCAAGTACAGCAAGAAGACGCACTTGCGCAGCATTGAACGGGATGAGCCGTGCCATCATCGCTGAATTGGTTTCCCCTGGCGCGTGCAACCTGGCGAACGCGCAGCCGCATAACCTGGGCGCTTTCGCTGTGCCGCAGAGGATTATATAACGCGAATGAAGCAAGCCAACCGGAACCCCACGACGAGTGACCGCCTGACCACGGTGCTCTCCTACGGCGCCTTGTTACTACTGGGGTATCTGGTGTTCCGCATCAGCCAGCCCTTCCTGATTCCGCTGGCATGGTCGGCGGTGCTGGCGATCTTTTTCTTTCCGTGGTTTCTTTTTCTGAGAAAGAGGACGTCTGTAACGAAAGCGGCGGTGCTTTGCACGCTCGGGGTCACGCTGGTGCTGGTTGTGCCGGTCTTGTTTGTGCTGCTCTATGCGGGCCGCGAGGCTTTGGAAACTTCAGTACGCATCCGCGCGGCCATCGGTGGGGGAGGCGTTGCCGTGTCGGCGGATTTCCTGGAACAATTCCGCCAGCATCTGCCGGCTTCCCTGCAGGACATCGACATCGTGGGGCCTCTGCAGCAAGGAGCGGAAAAGGTGGCGTCGTACGTGGCAGGAAGCCTTGGCGCGCTGCTGAAGAATCTCCTGAGTTTTTTTGTGGACCTGTTCATCCTGTTGTTTGCGTTGTTTTTCGTTTTTCGGGATGGGGAGGGAATTCTTCGCGCGCTGCGCTACCTGATTCCTTTTGAAAAAAGCCTGCAGGATGAAATGCTCACGGAATCGCGCGACCTGATTTTCGCGAGCGTGGCGGTGGCGCTGCTGATCGCAGCGATTCAGGGATTTCTGGGAGGCACGGCGTTTGCGCTGACGGGATTGCCGGCGCCGGTGTTCATGGGCGTGCTGATTGCGTTCTGTTCGATTGTGCCGGTAGTGGGGTCGGCGCTGATCTGGTTGCCGGCGGCGGCGTGGCTGGAGTTCAGCGGCCACTGGGGGAAAGCGGTTCTGTTAGTCATTATTTGCGGAGGGGTAGCGGGGATCGCGGACAATCTGGTGCGGCCGCTGCTGCTGCGCAACCGCACGCGGCTGAATGACCTGATGCTGTTTATCAGTATCCTGGGCGGCCTGCAGGTGTTTGGACTGCTGGGACTTGTGGTGGGGCCGACGATTGTGGCGGCGGCGCTGGGCGTATTCCGGGTGTACACGGCGCATCGCGATCAGTTGGAAGAGGCCGGCGCATAACTGCTTGCGAAAACCCAAGCCTCTAAAATCGAGGCCTCCGGCTCCGCTGTGTGCTAGAGTACGCGCTCGAATGGCCAAGATTATCGAGAGGAACATGAGCAAGATCCCGGAACTCGGGCTGGAAAAACTTCGCTGGCGTTGCGAACTTTCGCGCATTCCGTTTGAAACCACCGCGCAAGCGCAAAAGCGCGAAGGGTTCGTCGGCCAGGACCGCGCGCTGCGCGCCCTGAAGATGGGCGTGGAGCTTTCCGCGCCCGGCTACAACGTTTTCGTCTGCGGGCTGGCAGGCACCAGCCGTGGAGGCACCATCGCGCAGATGATCGAGGAGCTGCACCCGGCTACCAAGCCTTCGATGGACCGCTGCTACGTGAACAATTTCAAGAATCCAGACCGGCCGCGGCTGCTGGTGCTGCCGCGCGGCTCCGCGGAAACCTTCAAGAAAGATGTGCAGGCGGGAATCGACTTCCTGCGGCGGCGCATCCCGCAGGTTTTCGAGGGCGAGCCCTTTCAGCGGCAAAAAGGGCGCATCGTGGAGCGCTTTTCGGTGCGCGAAAAGGAGTTGATGGACGATTTCACGCGGCGCATCGCGCGGGACCAGTTCGCGCTGGGGCACATGCAGGTGGGCGCGGTGGCGCTGCCGGAGATTTTCCCGGTGCTTGAGGGCCAGATGGTGCCTATCGAGGACATCTCAAAGATGGTGCACGAAGGGAAACTGGAAAACACCGTTGCCGAGGAGATTGAGCGGAAGTACGAGCAATTCCGCCAGGAATTTACGGTGGTTTACCGGAAGACGCTGACGCTCTCTCGCGAGCTGGCAAGCGAACTGAGCTACTTGGAGCAAGAAGCGGCGTCCGTGTTGGTGGACGGCGTAATTGAGGAACTGAAGGAGAAATATCCGGGCGATGGGGTGAGCGAGTACCTCGAAGAAGTGCGCCACCACATCCTGGACAACCTGGGGCCGTTCAAGGAACGCGAGGGTGAGGAAGAGCAAGCTCCGGATGCGCCTGAGGTGCAGCAAAAGCCGCCGGGAGCGCCGGAGCGCGACCCATTCCGCGTGTACGGCGTAAACGTTTTGCTGGCGCACAACAGCGAAGACAAATCGCCGGTGATTTTCGAGACCACGCCGAGCTACGCGAATCTCTTCGGGACGATTCAACGCGCATACGACGCGCGCGGAGGGTGGACCAGCGACTTCATGGACCTGCGCGGCGGGTCTCTGCTCCGCGCCGACGGCGGATTCCTGATCATGTACGCAATCGAGGCGCTTTCGGAGCCCGGTGTATGGCGGGCGTTGAAACGCACGCTGAACCACAACCGACTGGAGATTCAGCCGGTGGAGGTGTTTTATCCCTTTACGGCCACCGCGCTGAAGCCCGAACCGGTGGAGATCAACGTCAAAGTGATTTTGATCGGGGACCGCGATCTCTATGAAGTGCTGTACGACTACGAGGAGGATTTTCAGAAAATTTTCAAGGTGCGTGTGGAGTTCGACGAAGAGATGCCCATGAGCGACGGGGTCATCGAGGAGTATGCGGGACGGCTGCGCGCGTTGAGCGAAAAGGAAAATCTCTTTCCGTTTGACCGCGGGGCGTTCGCGGCGATTCTGGAATACGGTGTTAGGCGGGCGGGACGGCGAAATAAGGTGACTGCGCGTTTTGTGGACATCGCGGACCTGGCGCGCGAGGCGCACTACGCGGCGGTGGCGACGGCGGAAAACGTGGTGCGCGCGGCGCACGTGCGCGCGGCGATTGCCTCAAAGATGGAGCGACACAACTTGGTGGAGACGCGCATCCGGGAAATGATCGAGGAGAAAACGCTGCTGGTGGACGTGGACGGGAGTTGCGTCGGGCAGGTCAACGGCTTGAGCGTGCTGGAAATCGGGGGATATTCGTTCGGGAAGCCTGTGCGCATTACGGCCAGCGCGGCGTTGGGCAAGGCGGGGCTCATCAACATTGAGCGCGAAGCGAATTTAAGCGGCAGGTTCCATGACAAAGGCGTGCACATCATCGCCGGCTATTTGCGAAGCTGCTTTGCGAAGGACAAGCCGCTTTCGCTGGCCGCGAGCATCTGTTTTGAACAATCGTATTCTGGTGTGGATGGAGACAGCGCGAGCTCCACGGAGATTTACGCGCTGCTTTCGGCGCTTTCCGATTTGCCGCTGCGCCAGGACGTTGCGGTGACCGGTTCGCTAAATCAGAAAGGCGATATTCAGGCCATTGGCGGCGTGAATGAGAAGATCGAGGGTTTCTTCGATGTCTGCCGCATCCTGGGCTTGACGGGGACGCAGGGGGTGCTGATTCCCGCGTCGAACGTGGAAGACCTGATGCTGCGCGAAGACGTGCTGGACGCTGTGAGCCACGGGAAGTTTCACATCTGGCCGGTGGGTAGGATCGAGCAGGGCATCGAGCTTTTGACGGGGCATGCGGCCGGGCACCGGAATGGTGACGGAACGTTTGACGCGAACACGGTATTCGGGAAAGTGGACCGGCGCCTGACGCAGATGGCGAAGACGATGAAGGATTTCGAGTAGGCGTCTGTGGGAGCCGATCTGAAGATCGGCCACTATCCAGACAAGAAAAAGCTGTGGTGGCACAGGCACTCTTGCCTGCGCCTGCACAGCCAGGAGTGGCTGTGCCACAAGTTTGCGAAAACTGAGGTTCACTCCTTCGGGGCAAGGTAGCCTTGGCGGTGATCGACGCGAAACGCGGGTGATTTTGCTTTTTCGCTTGCAGGGCCGGATTCCACCTTTACATCAATTCTGTGGAGAGCGCCGTCGGCCACGGGCGGGGCGAAGGCCAGGCTGTATTCGTGGCGCACGATTTGCGCCACTTCGCGATAGGTCTCCTGGAAAGCCTTGGCGTTCATCGGAAAATACGCACGGCCGCCGGTGGTTTCGGCGAGCAGCTGCAGGAGCTGGTCGGCGGCCTGAAACTCGCTTTGCGTTCGCGCAACTTTGGTCTTGCCGCCTTGTTTGCCGCTGCGCAGCGGGCCGCTGGTGGAGACGCACAGGATAGGCACATCGCCGGATTGTAGGCGCGATTGTAGGGCCTCCACGGCAGGCGGCGGAGAAGTGTCCACGCCGGTGGAAATCAGCACGATGGTCTTTTTGCCAGGAACGCGATGGAGCCAATCGAGCACCGCGTTCAGGCTGGCGGAAAGATTCAAGTCGCCAAACCCGAGGTTGAACTGAATGTTTTCGAGCGCCGCGCGCGCAGCTTCCTTGTCCGCGGTGAAATCGAGAAGGGCCAGCGGGGCATCGGTGTAACGCACAACAGCCACGCGATCCTGAGGCGACAGGCCGTTCAACATGGTGTTGGCGGCAAACACATTGGCGTCGCGCAGGAAATAGACGGCGGGGCCGGCTTCTACGAGTAGCAGCACCTGGCCCGGCACTTCGAGGGGGGAAAATTCGGTGACGGGCTGCTCGGTGCCGTTATCGAAAACGTGAAAGACTTCGCGCGGCAATCCTTCGACGAATTTCCCCTTGTTATCAGTCACGACAACGCCGACGTTCACACGCTTCACGTTTACTTGAATGGCTTGGGTTGTGTGTGCGGGCGCTTCCTGGGCGTTAGCGCGGGCCGTCAAGAGCAAGCAAACCGCGGCGAAAAAGAGAACTACACCCTTGTGGAGGAGCAAGGAGAGAGAGGTCTCAGTCGACCCATTCGTCAAAATGGACACCGGCGGCATCCTTCCACGAGGCGCCGGTCAGGGAATGCAGATGCCTCGGAAACACCTCTGGATTCAGAGTCTGAAACCAGTCATTGATTTGTTTGGTCATTCGTTCAGCGTCGACATCTTTTGTTTCTTTGGCCTTGCTGGTGGCCTGCGAGATCGATTGCTGCTTCACCGCTTTCCAGTCTAGCCGTTGAAAGTCGAAATAGGAGAAACCATTCAATCGCACGGGGAACTTTGCGCGCGCAGCCTGCAGATTTTTCGGCAGGGCCGGATCTCCGGTACTGGCCTGGGAAAGAGTTGTGCGCAATGTGTCGCTCTTCGTGGCGCCGAGGAGAAGGTTGGGAGTCACGGCGAGGTGATAGAAGCCCCATTGGGCGACGCCCGTTGAGCCCTGATTGCCCTTCAAAGAAATCTTGAGATAGGTGACGTTGCCGTCGTTGCGTTCGGAGATGATACGGTCGCTCAAGATCGTACGCATCAGCTTAAGAGTTTCCGGCTTGTTGTTGATGCCAGCGAAGTACACTTTCTTGTCGGGATTGAGCGCAGGGCTGCTTTCGAGCGAGCCGAATTCGCCGGTGGTCAACGCAAGGGCGTCCGGCAAGGGCATGCCGATGCGGGTTTGCGCCATATTTTCCAGGGTGCTCGCCATCGCACCGGTGTTGGAACCGGACTGCGCGAGGGCGCGTTTCAGTGCGTGGTAAATCCCGGGAAGGCTGAATTGCGATTCGTGATAATAGATCGTGTCCGGAGTGAGGCACGCCAGAGACGCAGGTTGCGCTTCTCCTTCCCCCCAGATGTCGAAGAGCGAGCCCTCCGCGGTGTTGCCCAGGATGGCGCCCTGGAGGCGGGTGCGCGCGCCGTCGAGCGAAATGTGCCCTGCGAAGACGTGAATCGCATCTAGACGAATGGCGCTCCAAAGTGCTTTGACCGCCGGCGGCGCGTTTTCGGAATCGCCGGCAAGTTCCTTAAGCTGCGGCACGCGCAAAAAGAATTCGACCATGCCGCCGGCGAGAAGTGGCTGGGCTTCGCGATAGGCTTCCGAGTCGGCCAGGGAACCGACCACGCCCTTGCCGGATAGGCGCTTCAGGATTTCTTCGAAGACGCTCTCCTCGCTGGCCGAGACGGCGTATTTCCCGGTCTCTGACCAGTAGGTGGTTCCAGATTTTCTTTCAATTTTCAAAGCGGGGACGCCAGCAACGGTCAGTTCGGTCAGCTTGGGCATTTCCGTGCCGCCAGTGCGCATGCGCAGCACGGCTTTCGAAAGCAGCGTTTCCTTGCCGGAGCGGTCATACACAAGAAACATTCCGTTCCACACGGGCGCTTTGGCTGCGGGCACTGACGCGGTGGCAGCCTTGGCCGGCGTTTTTTCGCGAGGAGGCAGGTAGCCCAAGGTGAAAGAATTGTCGAGCAAGGTAGCGTATTCAGAGATTTCTTCGCGCGTTGGGACGGACTTTTTCTGTTGTTTGGAGTCGTTCATCAGCGCTTCCACCATGGCGGTGCGGACGGGCGCGAAGTCGGGGTCGTCCCAAAGACCCAGCAGGGCATTGCTTTTGCGCGCTTCGCCGGTGGGAGAGCCGCGCCAGATTAGATAGAACGCGGTGCGCGCGGGAAGTTGCTGTGGCTCAAGAGGCGCTTGCGCCGCAGCCGGGGAAGCGGAGGAAACCAGAAGCAGGGCGAAAAGAAGGAATAAGCAAAGCTTGCGCATGAGGGGGACTCCTTGGTCCGGGATGGGCGCTAATAAAATCGTAGCGTTCCTGCTGGAAACACTAAAGCCCGGCTCTTGCCTGAGTTTCCAGAATCGATTGCTCAGGAACGAGCGGGGCTTTGATGGTGATCTCAGGGGCTGAAAGCCCCAGATTTTTTGGGTGTTCTACGCGCGGCTAGCCGTGCCCTCCCGATCTTAGTTCGAGGGTGCCGGAGCGGGCGCGGTCGCGCCGGCTGGAGCGCTGGCGCCTTCCTTGGGGGTTGCAAGGTAGCCGGTGATCTGGTTCTTGCCGACGTCGAAAACCACGATTTCGTATGGAGACATGCGCGCCGCGCCTTTGACGTAGAACTGCACGGGTTCGCCAGCGGTCTTGTCCTTCTTTTCGATGGACTTGTCGTCGGCCATCACGGTCATGGTGTACTTCGATTTTTTCTGGTCGGTTTTGTTTAGGGCGATGGCCACGGGACCCACATGCTGCGGGGTCTTGGCTTTCTGGACGGTGAATTCGTAGTAGTTGCGATCACCGCGGCGCTTAAGCTCTTCCAGGTCGTCATGGTTGCGGGCGATCAGGCCGCTCATCACGCCCATGTCTCCGGTGGCGCGCTCCAGCTTGGACTTGGTCGCTTCGAGGTCGGAACGCGTGGTTTCGATGTCTTTTTTGGCGCCACCCAGGTCTGTTGCGACGGCTCCGATTTTCGCTTCGCTCGTTTTTTGATTCTCGGCGATCTCCTGCGTAAGCTTGGCGTCGCTGGCGGCCTGTTGCTTGCGGATGGACTCGGCGCGGCTGCGGGCGTCGGCGAGTTCTGCCTGGGTCATGCCAATTTTCTGAGAGGTCACGTCCATCTGGCCCTTGAGTTCGGCCACGCGGTTATTGGCCTGATCGAGCTGCGCGGATAGGATCTTGTTTTGATCCAGGGCCTTGGAAATGCCCTGCTCCAGGCGGGTCTGCGACGAATAGCCGGCGTAGGCGAGTCCCGCCAAGGCAGCGACCAAAATTCCCAGAACGATGCTGATCCACCGCGGGCTGCCACCCCCGGTTTCATACTGGTAGGATTCCTCCGGGCTGGGAACATTTGGAGAAATGCTCATTCTCCCTCCTCGAAATTTTACGTGCAACACGCGGACTAGGGAATTATCCAACGAGAGGCGCCGGAAGTCTATTCCGCGTCAGCGCGATTTAGGCCGCTTCTTGCCACGGGGCGAGGGGCCACGTTCCGGCCAGCGGGCGAAGATAGACGTGTTCAGGCCGCCACGGGGCGTGAAATCACCCTGAATGACGCACCATTCGGGCTGCGTGGCCTGAACGATGTCATGGAGCATCTTGTTAACCGCGTTTTCGTAGAAGATGCCCAGGTTGCGGTAGGCGAGCAGGTACATTTTTAGGGATTTCAGCTCAATACAGGATTTGCGCGGTTTGTAACGAATAGTGATGGTGCCGTGGTCTGGGAGCCCGGTTTTCGGGCACACGGAAGAGTATTCGGGAAAGCGCGTGGTAATGACATATCCCGGGTATTGATTGGGCCACGTTTCGAGCCCCGGCAGCCTGGCGGCGATGCCAGCCTTGGCGTGTTCGTCGGTGTAATTGGGCATAGATCCCTCTAGGACTATTGTACCCGGGTTACTTCCGGAGCTTGCGCGGTGCGCAACTTTGGCCTATGCTCGGGGCAATTCGGAGGGTACCCAGCTAGTCCGATGACCTGCCCTCTCTGTCATAAAGAGGGAGCCCGAAGATCGCGGCGGCGCTCGCTTGCCGACTATCTTCTAAGCGTGGCGGGTGTCTACCCTTGGCGTTGCCTGCATTGCCAGGCACGCTTTCATTCAAGGCTGATGCGCTTGATCGATTCGCTCCATGCACACTGCCCGATTTGCGGGAATCTCTCCTTGAAGCGCATTTCCGCGGATTATGTAGATACAATGACGGGCCCGTTGTGGCGCCTGCTGCGGATCCCGGCGTTCCGTTGCGAACCCTGCCGTTACAAATACTTTTCGATTCTCCCAATGTATCGAGCCAGGAACGAAGAGGCGGAAATTTCCCTCATCGGCGACTGAAACCTTAAAGAGGACAGTCGATGGACTTGCCCTGGCGGATCACGCCGCGTTCGTCGGTCATCACCGCGTAGTTGCACTTGGGATCGTTCACGTCTTCGATCAGCACATCATAAGTTTTGTCCCCCTTGGAAAGTTGGAGCCGTAAACGCCATCCCGGCACGATTTCCGGGCCGCTGCCATAGAGTGCGTGCGCGACTGTGGGGAAATCCTCGGACGCCCATTTAGTGCCCGCGGAAGAAAAGTCGCCGAGGCCGGTCAGGGTGTCCCAGCCGGCATAGGCGCCGTGCTTTTTGAAATAGTCGGCTTCCGCGGCGTTGATGGCGCGTGCTAGGACCTCCGCGAAGCTGTGGCGCTCGCGTTCACGGTCGACCGGGGGCGGCAAGGTTTTCTTTTGCGCCCAAGTTGCGCATTGCCAGGCGAACATAAGGAAGAGCAATGCCCCTGCCGTTTGTAAGATTCTTTGCATCTTGAGGTTCGCTCCCATCCAGCAGGGTTCCTTGAGTTCAAGCCCAAGGGAATGATAGGCGTTTCAACAATATGCAGCAACCTGCGTCGCAGGCCCGTGCATTCCAAGCGCCGCCTGGAGTATGATGCGTGATTCATACAGTTTTCGCGCCAATTGGTTAATGGAGGAGTCATGGACACCGCCGCTCCCTCTCAGGAAGCCGCCCGCGTAGCTGCGCTGGACCGCTACGCCATTCTCGACACCGAGCCGGAACAGGGGTTTGACGACCTTGTGGTGCTGGCTTCTTACGTCTGCAAAACGCCGATCGCCATGCTTTCGCTAGTGGACGACCGCCGGCAGTGGTTCAAGTCGCGGGTAGGCGTGCAGGTCCGCGAGACACCCAAAGATACCTCGTTTTGCGCGCATGCCATCCAGCAAGAGGATTTGTTCGTCGTGCCGGATACTTTGAAGGATCCGCGGTTCAAAGAAAATCCAATGGTGCTGGGCGAACCGCACATTCGTTTCTATACGGGCGCGCCGCTGATCAACGAAGAAGGCTTCGCGCTGGGCACGTTGTGCGTGATTGACCGGCAACCGCGGGAACTTGATTCGGAGCAAAAGGAGGCGTTGTGGGCGTTGAGCCGCCTGGCGCTGGGGCAAATGGAATTGCGGCAGAATCTGCGGTTGCTGAAACAGGCGTTGAACGACCGCTCTCAGGAGGAGCACGCGCGGGAGCAGGAGATTAAACGGCTGGAAGAAAAGCTGGTGCGCGTGCTGGGCCTGAATATTTAAAGCGCGCAGGAGCGCTTGCGCAAAGAAGGGCCGGGCAAGCCGGCCCTCTACGTAAAGAAAAGCTCCGGGGATTACCCGGAGCTTGTTTATGCGTTGGACTAGTTGCCGTTTGCGTGAGGCGGGCACTGCGTGCCCATTTTCGAGCAGCATCCCTTTTCTGCGTGTTCCTTCACTCCGGCGCAGCAGGACTTGCCGTCCTTTGCCGAGCACAGACCCTCTTTCATGCCGACACAGCACTGCACCGCGGCCTGATCGGTTTTGTCGCCCTTTGTACAGCAGGGCATCTCTTTCGCGGATTTGCCCTGGCAGCAATTTACGCGTTCGCCCTTGCAGCATTCGTGCTTAGCCGCGGCTTTCCCGTCATCTATGGGGACCGGAGTTTGCTGGGCGGAAATGGGCAGCCATGCGGCCAGAGAGAGGATCGAAAAGATTGCCAACATCCGGACTTTCATGTTTCACCTCAAAAGCTTTTGGAAGATAGTTTTCAGCTGGGAAACACGTCCCAGGCGGACTGCGGTGGCGTATTCAATTCTTGCGGAATAGGTCTCAGAGGCGCAGGACGAGCAGACGCGCGCCGGGATTCGCAACGGGGAAATCATCGGAAGGCCGTGGATTCGTGGTGTCGGGGAGGGAATGCGAGAAAGGGAGCGGGGCGAGTGCGGCAGACAGGGTTAGCAGTTTAACGCGGGACGAGTTTTGGAACGGCAGGCGAGATTGGGGACTTCCAGCCAGGGAACAGCAGCCAAAATCTATACCGGCGTGCTGCGCGCATTTTGACGAGGGCGCGGGCTGGGCTGGCCGGGAATCCTTGCCTTCCTTAGGTTCTTTAGGGCAGCAGTTGAGGCGCGAAGGGGAAGGTTCAGGTTTGGGGGCAGGTGGAGTTCCTGCCTGCGCCACAACTGCTGCTCGAGATGGGATGCCAGAACACGCCAGGACGCGCAGGTTGACGGACCATGCGAGGAGCGAGACGATCAGAATCACCCCCGTCGATCGTCTGCTGGTCATCGCAGGTGAGAGTCTGCGCCTGGGCCGTGTATCTCGCAGTGACTGGCATCACATGGCCGCAAGTTTTTCGCGAGCTTCGGGGCACAGGAGTGGGCTGATTTGGAAACAAAAACGCTTTTGCTGTTATTGGCTCTGCTGCCGGCGGCGACCCCAGCGGCGAGGGGAACCACGAAGGGGGCCGCTTCGGCGCCTTTCCGGAAAAACTGCGGCGGAGGCGTGGTGGTAAAGCTCAGCGCGGTTTCCGCAGTGCAGGGTGGGCTTTTACTGGCCGAAATTTCGGGAGTGAAGGCGGGCACAGAGATTTCGGCGGAGTGGGCGGACCGAGCCACTCCCATTTGGCGAGAGACCCCATCGGATGCCACGCTGCATGCGTTGCTCGGGGTGGACCTGGACACGGCGCCCGGACAAAAGGAATGGAAGCTCTCCTGGACTGGGGCCGACGGCAATGCAGTAGTGTGCAGCGTGCCGGTCATTGTGCGCGCTGGAAAGTTTGCCACGGAGCGGCTGCAGGTGGAGAAGCAATATGTACAGCCGGACCCGGAGCAATTGAAACGCGTGGAAGAAGAGCAGAAAAAGATGCAGGCGGTTTATGACACGATCACGCCGGAAGCGTTGTGGAAAGGGAAATTCCGCGTGCCGCTGCAAAATGTGACCACGGGAGGAAATTTTGGGCGACGGCGTGTTCTGAATGGAGAGGCGCGCTCGCCGCACGCGGGGGTGGATTTTCCGGCGGCGGCCGGGACATCGGTTTTTGCGGCGCAAGCGGGGAAAGTGGTGATTGCGCAAAATATGTATTTTCCGGGAAACACAGTCGTGATTGATCATGGCTTCGGGATCCACACGCTGTATGCGCACCTTTCGGAGATTGATGTACATGCCGGAGACTCCGTGGAAGTCGGGACGGAGATCGGTAAGGTGGGGGCGACCGGGCGGGTAACCGGACCGCATTTGCACTGGGGTCTTACGATTAATCATGCGCGTGTGAACGCACTACAGATTGTGCAGCGGCAGCCCTGAAAAGCCGGGCCGGATTGTTACAGCATGTTCACGAAAGCCGACCTTATTTGAGGCATCCTCGTTTTGCACGTCCATGAACTCGATTAATTGCAATTTACAAGAACATTTTTACTGTCCTTGAGGATGATTTGTTTTCGCCCAACTCGGTGTCTCGCACTTACCTTTCTGGTTTTGGTTGGCACTTGCCTGCTCTCGATAACTGCGGTGCGGGCGCAGCAACCCAATCCCCCTCGGCCAAGCGCCGAGGCTTCCGCGGACCCCACCCCAACTGCAAGCGACGATTCGCCCCTGGTGATGTTCCCGCACGGCGAGTGGGACCGCCTGTGGGTTTCCGGACAGGCGAATTTCATTTCGCAATGGCATCCCGCGTTTCATTCGCCGTACCAGGCGAAGAACAGCCTGACTCCGGAAGCGCAGGACGCCAGTTCGCGAGTCCTGACTCTATATACGGGTTTGCGGCTGACAAGCACCACAGAGTTGCTGTGCGACGTGCAGGAGACCGGCGGGCATGGAGTCGGAGAGGCACTCGGCTTGGCCGGATATTTTAACCTCGACGTGGTGCGTAATCCGACGTTGAGCAAGGCGCCTTATGTGGCACGCCTGATGTGGCATCAGATTATTCCACTCGGCTCGAGAAAAATAGTTTCCGAGCGCACGCCGTACTCGCTTTTCCGCGAACTTTCCGAACGCCGGCTGGAATTGCGTTTTGGAAAGATGAGCGTCGTCGACTTTTTCGACCTGAATACCTACGGCACCGATTCGGGCTTCCAGTTCATGAACTGGGCCGTCGACAACAACGGCGCGTATGACTATGCGGCAGACACGCGGGGTTTCACCTTCGAAGCCATGCTCGAATACCACGACAAGAATCATGTGGTGCGCTTTGCCGAGGCCTTGATGCCCAAGGTGGCCAACGGCATCCACCTGGACGTTGACCTGAGCCGCGCACGGGCGGAGAACCTGGAGTTCGAACTGTATGGGAAGGTGTTCCGGAAGCAACCGGCAGGTGTACTGCGGCTGCTAACGTTTGTGAACCACGCCAACATGGGCGACTACCGCGACGCCGTAGATGCGTGCCTGCAAAGCGCGGATCCGGCCACGTGTGTCCCCGATATCACCAAGCATCCGTTGCAAACCACCGTGAAGTACGGCTTCGGCGTGAATTTTGAACAGCCGTTAACGGAGTGGGCGGGATTGTTCGGGCGCTGGGGATGGAACGAAGGGCAGCACGAGTCGTATGCCTACACGGAAGTAGACCAAACCTGGCAAATTGGCGCAGGCGCAAATGGCAGGCGATGGGGGCGCAAGAATGACCGGGCGGGCCTGGTGTTTGTCACCAACGGCATCAGTCACGATCATGCGCTGTACCTGGCGCATGGAGGATTTGGCTTTTTGCTGGGCGACGGAAAGCTGAACTACGGGCGCGAAAACATTATTGAGAGCTATTACACGCTGCATGCCTGGCGCGGAATTTTTCCGTCGTTTGACCTGCAGTATGCGGTGCATCCCGGGTACAACCGGGACCGCGGACCCGTGATTGTACCGGGACTGCGGCTACACGTAGATTTTTAGCGGAGGCTGGCAACCTGGGCTTGCGCTTCGGCCATGCGGGCGCGCGTGGTGCGGATGATAGTGACGAAACGCTTGGTGAGTTCTCGGATGCGGTCGGGCTTGTGCAGCAGCATGGATTCTGGCGGAATCAATTCCTTTCCAACACTCAAGGCGGAAACTCCCGCGAGCAAATAGTGCGCGGCATTCTGCTGGTTGACGCCGCCGCCGGCCATCAGGCGGACTTGAGGGAAGGGACGCTTCAGGGTGCGGATATAGTTGTCCGCGCCGATCAGCGAGCAGGGAAAAATCTTCACAAAATCGGCCTCGGCTTTCCAGGCGTGAAGGACCTCGGTGGGGGTGAGAGCGCCGCAGAGCATGATGACGTCGCGTTGCTTGCTGACGAGTTCCACGGTCGGCAGGTCGAGCGCGGGATTGCTGATGAATTGCGCGCCAGCGTCGATACATTGCTTCGCCGTGTCGGCGTCCACGACGGTGCCGGCGCCGAGAATGACCTCGGGGACGGTCTTGACGAGGCCGCGGATGACGTCAATTGCTCCGGGGACGGTCATGGTGACTTCGATGATAGGGATGCCGCCGTGTGCGACCTCTTCGACGGCAAAGCGGGCGTCGTCGGCGGAAGCCGTGCGAATCACCGGGACGATTCCCACCTCTTCAACGTGCGCACGCAACTCTTCCTTGTTCATGGCCGGCCCGTTTTCCTTGGTTTGCGTCCATCTCCGCCAGCCGGAAACGGCCGCGGATTTCTCTCCGCATTATAGTCGGCAATCCGGGAAATTCCACTGGGGCGGCGGGAATCGCCCGGGAAGACGCTCGGTGGTAAACTCGTCCCGGGAGCGCCACAATGGCTACCAAGAAAAAAGCGAAGAAAACGAAGAAGTCGAAGAAGACTGCCGCGCCGCGCAAGGCGAAAAAGGCAGTAAAAAAACCAAAAGTCACAAAGAAAGCAAGAGTCACGAAGAAAGTGAAAGCACTGGCGAAAACAGCCGCAAAGGCCAAGCCGGCCCCGCGGCGCACGCGCGGACGAGCCAGCGCGGGCGAAGTGGTGGAATACGGGCCGGGGCGCGGGCTGGGCGCCTTCAGCGCAGGGCAGTCTGGCGATCTGCAGGGACTCCGCGGTTCGTTGCGCGGAGGCTCGGAAAGTGCCAAGGAACTGCTCGAAGAGGGGCAGGCCTTCGAGGCGGAGGCCGTGGCCGGTGTGGAGGATGCGGAGGATCCGGATGTCTCCGAAGTTCGCACACACCAATTTCCAGAAGACGATGTCCCGGAAGAGTACCAAGACAAAGATTGAAGATCTCAGGTCGGCATGTTGCTGGGAGTCATTTCAGATACTCACGGGCTGCTGCGCCCCGAGGCGTTGCACGCTTTGCGCGAAGTAAAGCTGATTATTCACGCGGGTGACGTGGGCGCGCCGGAAATTCTCGTCCAGCTGAAGAATATTGCGCCGGTGTTTGCCGTTCGTGGCAATGTGGACACGCAACCGTGGGCCAGAGAGTTGCCTGAAACGGCGGTGGTGAACGTGACGGGCCTCAGCTTTTACGTGCTGCACAATCTCCGGGAACTGGACTTGAAGCCGGAAGCCAGTGGATTTCAAACGGTAATCAGCGGACATACACATCAGGCGGAACAACAGCTGAGAAACGGAGTTTTGTACCTGAACCCGGGAAGCGCGGGGCCGCGCAGGTTTCATCTACCAGTGACGGTGGCTCTGCTCGAGATGACGGAGAAACCTCTGCGGGCAAGAATTGTGCCGCTGCCGGTCTAGTGGGTGGGCACACTCCGGGGAGCGGAAATTAACCCATTTGCCCAAGGACTAGAACTATTTTAATTAACACAAAATAAGCGTGATATCGCCTCCAGAGCGTGGCTAGACAGTTGCACGTTATTCAATTGGCCGATTGGCGGTAAGGCTACAACCTTCTTCGCTTGCATTAACCCATTTGCCTCCGCCACAGCCGACAAGGGGCATTCTTATGAGACCCTATCGCGATATTGCAACTTTGGCGGGCGCGCAAGTCGTCTGCTTTCTATTGTTAAGTCACCTGGAGCCGGATTTCTTCCTGCTTCATTTCTACCAAACCATCATTTACATAGCCGTGCTGATCCTGTTGTTTTACATGGAGGATCGCTGGGCATACATGATCAGCATGCTGGCGCCAGCGGCGTGGCTCGTGATGGCCTTTGCCACGGGAATGTTGGGAGGCGCGGCGAGGCAATTCTTGCATATTGGACAGGACGCCACTCTTTCCAATCTGGTCAGCCTGTTGGCGGGTGCCACCGCAATTCTGAGCCTTTTGATGATGGCGGCGGCCGGACGGCATTGGCGGCGGGAGTACGCAGGGCTGGGCAAGTCTCTGAGTACATTCACAGTTAGCTTCGCCGTGGTGGCCGTGTATTATTCCATCCTGGTGGTGTGGTTCTGGCACCTGATATCGGCCGCGGCAGCGGCCAAGTAGAAAATGAAGCGAGCTTCCCTGCAGCCAGCAGTCAGCGACACCGGGGGCTGGGGAGTCCTTTCCCAGCCCCCAGTAATTTTGCCAGCGGCGGGAAAATCGAGGAATCCATTTGAATAATTGTGGCGTACTAAAAGAGAAGCGTGTATTTTAGTACGGCTCAGCAATTGTCCCGGAGCGTGCTGCAAGGCAAGAATCATCCGCAGAGTCAGTCGCGCCAAAGTGGTTTCCAGAAATCCGCGCCGATCCAGTTTAAGGGTCAGCGCACTTTTCTCCGAAAAAACCATCGGAAGCGCGGTCCGGCGGACCGGTTGATTTGGCAGCAGGAAGGTCCCCATGGGCGTTCTACATTTTCGTTACCGCGAGCGGCGCCGTACGCTGCGCGTGGCGTTGAGTCTGCCGGTGATTGTGCACGGCGCCAACGAGCATGGGGAAAAGTTCTGCGTTCGCTGCGCGACGCGTTCGATCAACAAGCAGGGCGGGCAGTTGGTGATGGATGAGCCGGTGGTGGCCGGGCAGGATTTGCTGCTGGTGAACGAGAACACGAACCGCTCCATTGAATCCCGGGTGGTTTATTCGAAGAAAGAGCGCGACGGGCATTTCTACGTGGGCGTGGAGTTTGTCAACGCCGAATCGAATTTCTGGAAGATGACGTTTCCCGTGCCGGGCGCGCGGCCGCTGCGGCGTCCGCTGGGCAACAAGGCGATGGCCTGAAGCCTGCAAAATTTTTGCGATAAAGAAGCGCTGGGGCGAAAAACTCCAGCGTTTTTTATTTTTGCCGGCTAACCCTCCGCTTCCTGGCGCGAGGCTTCTTCTTAATCGTGGCTATGGATTTGGCGCGCCTGGAAAGACCCGGGGATTTTCCGAGAGCGATGGCCTGGCGCAGTTTTTGCGGCAGTTTGGCCAGAACGAATTCGTAGGATTCCTGCAAGAGTTGCCTCAGTTCGTGGAGCGGCAAGGCTTCCGGCGTTTCGATCGCGATCCATTTGGCGCGCGCCAGGTAAGGGGCGGGAATCACGCCGGGGCGCTCCGTGAATTCCGCGAAATTTTCCGGGCTCGCTTTCAGAGAGAGCCAAACAGGCGCGGGCTCAAGCGATGTGATGGCAAACATTTTTCCGCCGACCTTAAAAAGCAGATGATCTTCCCACTGGACCTGTTCGGTGGCGCCGGGGAAAGAGAGGCAAAGTTTGCGGAGTTGGTCGATGTGCATCGTGTTTTCTGGCGCGAGTGTACTCCCGGAAAATTCGGCCGCAAAAGGCCGGTCCATGCCATATTGGGTCCCAGAGTCCTGGGGGCCGCATGAAAAAAGTCCCAGCTTTTGGAATCATTGGCATTTGTATCTTAACTGTGGCCTTTCTTGAAGCCCAGGAGAATCAGCCCCTCGAAAGCCCCACCTCGTTTGCGTTGGACTGCCCGGGCGGGGATTGTCCCCTGCTGAAAGGCGCGCCGCAAACGGGCGGGATGCGCGGAGGCTCCGTAAAGCTTAAGCCGAGCGAAAGCGTTGGGTGGTACTCCACCAACCAGAACGAAGAAGCGCTGGTGATTCTTCATGGCAGCGGGATCGCGAGTACGGAAGGCGGTTTAAGCATCCCGCTGCACGAAAAGATGCTGACCTATATTCCACCCGGCACACGCCACAACGTCACCAACAGTGGCAGCGAACTCCTGGAATATGTGTGGGTGGTTGCTCCCGTGAACGCACGTTAGAAATGGAGAGCTATCGACGATTCAATCTGCGGCGTAGCGCCGGAAGAAGGATTCGGAATTCCACTTTGGTCTGGCCGGCTGATTGGCGGTGGTGATCAGGAGCCGGCGGGTGAATTCCTCATAGGTGCCGGCTGCCTTCAGATCCACGGGCTGATTCACATCGTCCGAGGGCGCGTGGTAACGGTTGGTCAACCATTCCTTGAAAATTTTCTGCTCTGGCGTGCCGAGTTCGAATCCCACATCGGCTTTCACGGCGGGCACACCCTTTTTAATGAAGCTGTACTGATCGCTGCGGATAAAAGCATTGCGCAGAGGTTCGGGATCCGCGATGGGCTTGATGCCCATAGACTCGGCGATTTTCGCCGCGCTGCTGCCCAGGTCCGATTCCTGAATGCCCTGAATCCTGAGGATCTTCAGTGGCACGATGGGCAGGAACATGTCCACGTTGACGTCGGCAATGATCGATTTGATCGGCACGGTAGGATGCTCGGCGAAATATTTGGAGCCGAGCAGGCCTTTTTCTTCCGCGGTCACCAGGAGAAAAATCACGGAGCGGCCAAGCTTTTCCGGGTGCGCCTTCAAACTGGCGGCAATGTCCATTTCCAGGGCGCTGCCGGAACCGTCATCCATTGCGCCGTTATAGATTTTGTCGCCATTGATGGGAGCGCCGATCCCCACATGGTCGATGTGCGCGGACAGCACTACGTATTCGTTCTTCAGGGCGGGATCAGAACCGGGCAGTTTACCGACCACGTTCGCCGATTCGACCTTTCTAGTAAGCACAGTGGCGTCGGCTTTCAAGGAAGTGGCCAGCGCAAAATGGGGAAGGGGCTTGCGGTCCTTGCCGAGTGCGGCGATTTCGGCAAAGGTGTGCCCAGAGCCGGCAAACAGGCTTTCCGCGGAATCGGGATTAAAGACGATCCCGGCCTGGAGGCCTGGTGTTTCGTTGAATTCTTCACCGGCAAGATCCATCGAGGGATGGTTGCGGTTCACGGAAATACGCGACCAGGGGATATCCATGGAAGCCGGATTCAACACCGCGATGGCGCCGATAGCACCGGCGGCCTTGAAGGGCTTCCAGCGTTCGAGGGCGGTCTGATAGTGGGAGGCGAGCGCTGTAGGGACATCCTCGGGCGAACCCACGAGGTACACGACGATTTTTCCCTTCAGGTCCAGGCCGGCAAGTTCGTCGAGATTTTTTTCGGCGATTTTCAAGCCGTAACCGATGAAGACAAGAGGCGTGCTGAGCTTGACGGATTCGCGGGTGGAGCGAGTACTGAAGAAGGCGTCGTCGGCAAAGGAAAGGGGCTTGGTTTCGCCGTTGCTCACCAGGGCGAGTGAGGATTTGCCTTCGTCGAGCGTGTACTCGGTGAAGGAGACGGGTTGGTAGAAACCGTTGGTGCCTGCGGGTTCGAGGCCCGCTTTCTTGAATTGCTCGATGGCGTAAGCCTGAGCCTTGCGCAAACCTTCGCTGCCGGTGTCGCGGCCCTCGAGCGAGTCGTCGGCAAGAAATTTGACGTGGGACCACCAGGAATTGCCGTCAAAATGAGAGGCGTCGATTTGTTGAGCGGGCAGAGCAAAGGGAAGGGCAAAGAAAAAAGCGAAAAACAGGACCTTTTCCACCGGATGACTCCAAGGAGCGATTTGGAACTCACCGAGAATAGCAGGGAACTCCGAATGTAGTCACGCTCCTGATAGAGTCGTTTTAGTGCGATTGAATCAGCGTGGCTTGCGCGGAGACGCATTGCCAAGTGTCATTGAGTTTGGCCCAGGTGTCCACATATCTGCCGCGCATCTGCGTAACCTTGCCGCCCTTGTTCCACTTTCCGCGGAAAATGCCGGTGACCACGGCGAAGTTGCCATAGGAGTGGATGCTCAAGTCTTCGCTCACCAGTTGATCGGGTGAGGAAGCATCGTTTTTCACGTAGTTGAGGAACTGATCGCGGGTGCGCAGAGTTCCGTCGTAGTCCACATAGACCATGGTGGTAGCGAAAATCTTGGAAAGGGCCCCGATGTCCTTGTTTTGTTCGGCGCGGTTCCACAGATTTTCGAGCGCCAGAATCTTTCCTTCGTCGTCGGTCAACTGGGCTTTCTCTTGTGCGACCACGATCCAACCGCAGGCGATGACGCACACGAGCAAAACACACCATTTCCGCATGAAAGGCCTCCGTAAGGGAAGAATGACGTAAAGGCGATACTAACCTCGTTGCCGCGCGAGCGCGCCGGACAAGCGCACAGATCCAGCTAAAAAGTAAATGGATCGCGGTACCGGCGAAGAGAGTCAATTTTCTTTGTTGTAGGGGAGACCCTGGTTTGCCCAGTCTGTTTCAAAGTTCGTGGGCAGGAGCAAGACGCGTAGGTTCTTGAATCCGAGATCCTGCAAGGCCTTGAACGCGGGGCGAACATTGGGGCAGTGCTCCATCGGGCAGCACCCGCAATAAATGACCAGGTTGGTGGTGCGGGGAAAAGTTGCGGCCCAGGTGGCTAGCTCTTTCAATCCCTCAGCGTTGCCCGCCGTGCCGTGATACTGGGCGCCTTTGACGTGCCCAGCGGTATAGAGGCGCTTGAAGCCGACGAAAACAACGGTGGGCGCGCTCTTGGGATTTTCCAGTTCTTTCACCAAATCCGCAGGCTGCACGGTTTGCGATTTCGTCCAGGGATTGGAATCGGCAAACAGCGGAACGACAGGACCGAGAAGCAGGGCATTCGTGGCGAGCGCGGCGGAAATAGCAAGGCAGCGCAAAACCGTTTGCGAATACATTCCTAGGATTCTCCCTTCAACAAAGTAAACTCATTCTAGCGTGGATTTATTTCCGGCGCAGTTTTGCGGAATCGAAAAAGAATTGTCGCGAACTATCGATTGGGGGTGGCGGCGCGCGTGCGCTGGAGTTTCAGGGCCGTGGTGCGCAAAGTTTCCGGCACATTCTTGTTCATGGTAAGGCGTTTCAGATCCACGGGATTCAGCATTGGCAGCATGTGCAGGGTCACATCCAGGGGAGTCTTCGGATTATTGATGAGATTGCGTACGACGATGTAGTTCTTGCGAAACACGCGATTGCCGGCGATCAGGCGGAGGATTTCGTCGGTCAGATTGGCCATGGAAGCGAAGGTTTCGACTTCCTGATCTGTCAGGCGCGGGGATTGCAGCACGGCGCGCTGCACGACCTTGTTGGTGTCGCGGATGAGGGTGCGGCGGACTTCGGAGCTTCCCTTCATAGCGTACTGCACGCGCTGCGCGACGGTCATGCGGCCGATCTGCTGCAAAAGGGTTCGGCGTTTGCCGGCGTCGGGCTCGGCTTCTGCGGCGGCGTCTGCCAGGTGGCCGTGGTCAATAGCGGTGCTGCGGAAGTCCTCCAGGGTTTTCTTTTGCTCAGGGGTGACAAAGGTGGAATTTTCCAGCAGCAAAGCGAGCGGAGGGTGTGCGGTGACGCGATCGAGTTCCTCGAGCAATTGCTGCACGATGGCTGGAGTGAAGTACGGAACCATGGAAACAAGGAACTCCGGCGGACAGTGCGCATTACCTGCCAGGGCCTCCGCAAGGCCCGGGGTCCGCTGCAATTTCTTACTGGCGTAGGAAAAAAGCTGGCGCGCGGCGTTTTCGCGTCTTACCACCTGTAGGAAAACGTCCGGAGTGATGGAGAGCAGCGCCTCTTGCGCGCGTTCGGAAATCATCTCATCGGGATCCTCGGCGAGGACGCAAAGGATCTCCGCGCGGTCGGGAGCCGGGAGATGCGCGCCGGTGGTGCAGACGGCGATTTTGCGCTCCCTGGGCGCGCGGCCATGCCGCAATTCCTCAAGAATCTCCGGGCTAAGCGTTTCCACGGGAGATTGGCCTCAAAGCCTGCCTCTCAAGACAATTGTACCGGAGGGGCAGGGTGCCGGAAGGTCGGCGTGGGCCGAACGTTCAAATCCGGCAACACCGGGAAGGAGGCAGCGGGGAAGATGAGGAGGGAAGGACTGGGAGGATGGTGACGCCGAACGTAGCGCCGCCAGCCGTAGATACCGCCGGCAATCAATCCGGCAAGAACGACGAGGGCGCCGAGCACCAAGACGATGGAAACCCAAAGCGGCGTCTGGGGAATGTGCTCTTCAACCTTTTGCACGTGCTTTTGTTCGAGCAGTTGCGCGTGTGCGTTGTGCGCCAGGTCGTATTCGGCTAGGAAGGCTTCTTCGTCGAGACCCAGATAGCGGGCGATGGAGCGGACAAAGCCGCGATTGAAAACGCCGCCGGGGAGTTTTTCCCAATCCTCGTTTTCCAGCGCTTCCAGAAAGCGTGGGCCGATACGCGTGGCCAGAGTAATTTCCTCCATGGGCACTTCGCGCAGTTCGCGTTCGCGTTTGAGGCGTTCTCCGAAAGTTCCCCTGGCCATGGCTATCCGTAGGAAAGAGTCTATCAGAGGAAGCGACTGGTAACTGATGACTGGTCATTGGCGAAAAACACGGTAATTGTGAGCGAGGTTCTTAGGTTCATGAAAGAAAGTCTTGTAATGAAGATTACACACAGGTCCTGATACTTGCGACAAGAACAAACATCTCACGACGGGTAGCAAGACTAATTCAGGAGAATTTTCATGGAAAGACTAAACAACACGCAAGCAGTGCTCTCTGCCGGATCAAAAGCAAAACTTGTCATCGGCACCGTTCTACTCGCGGCTGTAGTGTTTATTGCCAGCGGTGCACCGGGCGAGAAGCCCTCTTTGAACCTGCCCGTGACACAGTTACAGTACGTGCGCACTGGGGTTAGTGATGGCGTGCACGGCGAGCTGCAAGCGGCACCCGCCTTCGGGGACCTCGCGCATGGAGCGCATGGGACGTTTATAAAGATGCCTGCGGGATTCGTGAGCCCCGTCCACACACACACCGGAGATTACTACGGCGTCGTGATTTCAGGGGTGGGAGCAAATGGCGTGCCCGGAAGCGCGGATGTGTCCCTGCCGGTTGGTTCCTATTGGTTTCAAAAAGGCGGCGAGCGTCACGTGACGAAATGCCTTTCGCCAAACGAGTGCATTTTCTTCATCAATCAATCCACGAAGTTTGACTATCTGCCAGACGCTGCGAAGTAATCGGAACGAAGCAGTTGGAACAACGAGCGGCCCGGCTTCCGATTCGTTCGACCGGCAAATGGGCGAAGTACTTTCCCTGCAGTCTGAAATCGCGCAACGCATCGGCCGAGAATTGCAAATTCAATTGCTCGGGGAGGGAGCCGAAGGGTGGTAGCGTCTGAGGTCGCGGAAGCGTACCTTCGCGGACGCTTTGAGCTGCACCGGCGTGATGTAGATTCCGACGCGGCGCGGGTGTATTTCGAGCCGCTATAGCGCTGGGATGCGACGTACGCCCCCGCCTATGCGGGGCTCGCGGATTTCCACCGTTCCCGCGCCAATAGCCAACGATGAGGGGGCGGAGCTCAGCTGGCGCCTGGCGGAACAAAATGCCGCGCAAGCTTGTCGCTGGACCCGGAAAACGCGGAAGCACCACGCGGCTATGGCGCAGATCAAGCTGATGCACGATTGGGACTCGTCTGCGGCGCGCGAACATACCTTGCGGGCGCTGCAGCTCAATCCGAGCTTGCCCGAAGCGCATGAGGTCTACGCACGTTACTTGCGGGTTGCGGGAAATCATGAAGAAGCGGTGAGCCACCGCACGCTCCTAAAGGGAGTCCCAAGCCACGAGCCGGGATTGCTGCAGATTCACGTGGACCCGGATTTCGATTTGATTCGCGACGATCCCCGCTGTGCGGAACTGCTGCGGCAGATTGGTTTCCCGAGCGAATAGGATAAATTGTGTCCGCGGCTCATCCCTTCGCGGCGGGGCCGGAAGAAATGAGCGCGCGGGCGGGGGGTTAGTTTGCGGCGGTAGCGTTGGATTGCTGGCCGATTTCGAGGGCGATGCGCTTTCCGCCGGGATAAATGGCAGTGAGAGCACGGGAGCCGCCGGCATTGGCAGAGGAACCATAGGCATCGCCGGCATTCCGGGCGGCCTGTTCGGTCACGTGGGCCTGGAACGTGGCCACGGTTTCCTTGCCCTGCTGGATGGTTACCTGCACGTCAGGCCCGGAGCCTTGCCAAGTGACCTTGTAGTCGCCGGGTTGGAGGGCCTTGCCCTCGACGGTGGTGGTTTCGTACAGCTTAAGGGTGGTCTTGTTCACCTCACCTGCGAAGACGGCCGAAGAGCCGAGAAGCGCGGCGGTGAGAAGAAACACTGACAGCTTAGAGATTTTCATCAACTATCCTTTTCTGTTTCCGGGACCTTACTGAGCGGGACACCACACGCAGAGGCGCGGAAAATTTTCTATAGTTTTGTTAGTTATTGGATGCTGGAGAGAACGGACTGGGTTACAGAAATCGCGCCCTCACTCCCGGAAATAAACAGATAGCAGAAAGCGAAAAATTCATGTCTCCAAACGGGGGTCTGTCGCATCGCCACATCCCGCCAGAGGACGAGTTGACGGATGGGGCCTGGACCATGGCGAGATGGGAACGCCTGTACCACGGGCTGCTTGCGCGCCATTTTGCCCAACGCCTATACTGGCCGAGATTGGCAGGGATTGGTGTCGAAACCCGGCGAACCATAGGGATCTCGCTGCGCCTGAGTTTCGTGTCCACCGGAGAAATCGCCATCCGTGAGCGTTGAAGAGATCAAACAGTTCCCGGCCGTGGACCGGCGCCGGAATGCCGGCGTGGGCAGCGAACAGCGCGAAGCCGGGGAAATCGCGGTATTCCAAGAATTGGGCAAGGCGCTCACGTCGTCGCTGCAGCTCGACCAGGTGCTGCGGACGATCATGGAAAAGATTGACGAGTTTCTGCGGCCGGACAACTGGTCGTTATTGCTCTTAGATGAAGCGAAGCAGGAGTTGTACTTCGAACTGGCCGTGGGCAAGGCTTCACAGGCGCTGAAGGATGTGCGCGTCAAGGTGGGGCAAGGCATCGCCGGATGGGTGGCGCAGCACGGCGAAGTGGTGATTGTGCCTGACACGTCGAAGGACACGCGCTTTTTCGGCAAAGTAGACGAGAAGACCAAGATGGAGACGCGGTCGATTGTGGCCGTGCCGGTGAAGTTCCGCGAGACCTGTCTGGGCGTAATCGAGCTGATCAATTGCATCGGGCCCGAGGGATTCGACCCGAGAGACCTGAAGCTGTTGGAAGCGCTTTCGGATTTCGCGGCCATCGCGCTGGAAAACGCGCGGCACGTGAAGCGTATCCACGAGTTGACCATCATGGACGACTGCACGTCGCTCTATAACGCGCGGCACATGGGCGTCATCCTGGATACGGAGATTTACCGGTCGCAGCGCTACAACTACGAATTTTCGATTGTGTTCATTGACCTGGATCACTTCAAGCAGGTGAACGACACCCACGGGCACCTGGTGGGCTCGCGGCTGCTGGCGGAAATCGGGGAAGCACTGAAGACGAATTGCCGGCTGATTGATTTTGCATTCCGCTACGGCGGAGACGAGTTCGTGCTGCTACTACCGCAGACGTCGAAGGAAAACGCGATCAACGTGGCACGCCGGCTGCACAAGCTGATTCGCGAGACGCTGTGGCTGAAGTCGGAGGGGCTGAACATTCGCCTGACGCCCAGCATGGGGCTGGCTGCATATCCCGTGGATTCGAAGACCAAGGAAGGGCTGCTGCACCTGGCGGACGAGGCCATGTACCAGGTGAAGAACGCGAATCGCGACCGCGTTGCGGCGGCGAACATGGGAATTTTGCCAATGGAAGGGGCGGCTGCCGGCGAAGGCGCTGATTAAGCACTAACGCCGAAATTGCCTGAGCTACTGGGCAGTCCCTTTGTAAGGTGCACGGGCAAGAGTACGTGTGCCACAAAACCCGTAGCAACGCTGCGGTATACACTCCCTGGAAATTCTGATTAACTGAAAAGATGAAGCGAAGCGACGCGGCACGGTACGCGCGATGGTCGGCCCTGTTGGCGCTTGGCCTAGCAGGCGTGACCGGCGTGTTTTACGTGCGGAGCTTGTGGGTCGCGCACCGCGAGCGCCAGAATGCGCCGGCGCCGCTGCCGCAGACAGAAGAAAAGCGCTTCACTACACTAAACATCAAGAAAGAGGAAGGGACGCGCACAATTTTCAGCGTGGAGGCCGGCAAATCCACGGACCTTCGCGGCCAGGACATCAGCCTGCTTGAAGATGTGAAGATCCTGGTGAACGGCAAGAACGGCGACCGTCACGACTTAATCCACACGCAAAGCTGCCGGTATTCGAAGGCCGACGGCAGCATCCAGTGCGAAGGAAACGTGCAGTTCGAATTGCAGAGCGCGGAGGACGCCGCGCGCGTGGCGAAGAATCCGGCGGCCAAACCCAACGTTATTCATATTGATACCACCGGGGTGACGTTCGAGCGTTCCACAGGTCGCGCGCAGACGGTGCAGCCAGTGAAATTTTCGTTCACCAATGGCAATGGAGACGGACTTGGCGCGGTTTATCAGTCGGAAGAAGGGGAGTTGCGCCTGATCCGCGATGTGCACGTTCATGTGCTGCCCAGCGCGCCGCGCCCCGGCAAAAAGACAAGCGGCCCAACGGCACAAGTGGACATTCAGGGAACCGGCATGGAGCTGGACAAGTTAAAGCACAGCGTGGTGCTTGCAGGCCCGGCCAGCGCGGTAAGCGCGGCACAGGAAATGACCGGCGGAGAATTCCGAATGATGCTCGACGCGGAATTCCACGCACAGGAATTGATTGCCCTTCCGGGCGCATTGCAGCAGCGACCGCAGTTGAAGCAGTACGGGCCGAAAGGCGATTCGACGCTGCTGGCGGACAAATTGAAGGCGCAACTTTCGCCACGGGGCTGGACGACGCGAATTCTAGCGGAAGGGAAAGTAGACGGAAGCTCTCCCAGCGGAAACCTGCATGCGGAAAACGCGGAGATGGAAATGTGGCCGCAGGTGAATCAGGCGCGGCTGCTGACGCTGCGCGGGAACGTGCGCGCAGACACGCGGGACGCGAAGACAGGCCAGGCACGGACGTTAACCACGAACGCGCTGCAATTGTCGTTTGCCGGCGGCAAAGTAGGCGAAGCGAATCGTGTGGAGCATGCCGAGACGTTGGAACGCGGGACGCTGGATTGGCTGGATGCGGTGGCGGTGCGTTCGAAAATTTCGGCGGACAAGTTGGCGATGGAATTCACGGGCCAAGGCAAACCGAAATTGCTAAACGCCACCGGCAATGTGCAAACGGAACGCGAGGCTCCGGGGCGCGCGGTGCAGACGGCCAGTTCCACGAGCGGAGTGGCACAGATGGGGACGGGGGGCGACTGGTCGCAGATTACGTTGCGCGAAAATGTGCGTTTGCGGGACGCGGACCGCAACGCCGAGGCGCAGCAAGCAGTTTTCCTGCACACGGCGCAGACGACGGTATTGACCGGGCAAGCCGCGGTGCGTGACGCAAGCAGCGAAACGCATGCGCCGAAGTTTACTTTTCAGCAAGCCACGGGAGACGTGGAAGCCGAAGGACCCGTGCGGTCCACTGATTTCTCCCGCAGCGCCTCCAGTTTGCAGATGAGCCCGGCTCCAGCCAACATTACTGCCGATCACCTGCGGGCAAATTCGAAGAACGGGCGTGCGGTCTATACCGGGCACGCACGATTGTGGCAGGGACCTTCCGTGCTGGAGGCCGACACCATCGAATTGCTGCGCGAAACGAGGGTGCTGAACGCGACGGGCAATGTGCGCGGGGTGTTTCCGCAGGCAGCGCACGGGACGGACAACGCGGCTCCAGTGTGGCATGTGGCTTCGGGTTTGCTTACATATTGGGACAAAGAGGACCGTGCGCACCTGGAAAAAAATGTGTCTGTGCAGTCGGCGGACCAGAAGATGCGTTCGCCGCAACTCGAACTGTTCTTCACGCGCAGCGGATCCGACAAAACCGGCAGCGGAGGCACCTCGCAAATCAGCCGCGCCGTAGGCACCGGCGGCGTCGTGGTGGAGCAGAACGACCGCCGAGGCACCGCGGAGCGCGGCGTTTACACCGCGGGGGACGAAAAATTCGTTTTGAGCGGCGGGTCGCCGACGCTTTTCGATCCCGTTGAGGGCACAACGACAGGGCGTGAATTGACCTTCACTAGAGCGGATGATACGATCATCGTGGATTCGGGAAACGGCCTGCGAACAATGACCAGGCACCGAGTCCAATGACAGAGGGACCGCGCTGCGATCCCGCGTGATGCGGAATGCCCACACTCCACGGCGTCGATTTGAGCAAGTCTTACCGGGGACGCAAAGTCGTTGACAACGTAGAACTGGAGATTGCACAGGGGGAAGTTGTAGGTCTGCTAGGACCGAATGGCGCAGGAAAGACCACTACCTTTTACATGATTGTGGGACTGGCGCGGCCCGATTCCGGGCGCGTGTTGCTGAATGACGAGGAGATTACCGACCTGCCGATGTTCCAGCGGGCGCGCAGTGGGATCAGCTACCTGCCGCAAGAACCATCAGTGTTCCGCCAACTGAGCAGCGAAGACAACCTGCTGGCCATTCTGGAAACCCTGCCGCTGACGCCGGAACAACAGCGCGATCGCCTGGAAGAGTTGCTGGCGCAAATGGGCCTGGAAACGGTGCGACACAGCAAGGCGTACATGCTTTCTGGCGGGGAGCGGCGGCGGCTGGAGATTGCCAGGTCGCTGACCTTGCAGCCGTCGTTTATCCTGCTGGACGAGCCGTTTTCCGGTATCGACCCGCTGACTGTGAAGGACCTTCAGGACCTGATCCGGGAACTCAGCCGCTCGGGCATCGGCATTCTTATAACGGATCATAACGTCCGGGAAACCTTGACGGTGACCGACCGGGCGTACATTGTGAATCATGGGAAAATCATGAAGAAGGGCACGCCGCAGGAGTTGAGCAACGATCCGGAAGTGCGGCGAGTTTATCTTGGTGATAATTTCCGGCTGAATTAGGTTTATCCTAGGGACAGAACGGACCGACCATGGCCTGGCAAGGACTCAAACTCAACCTGAAGGTGGCGCAGAAACAGATTCTGACGCCTGGCCTGGTGCAGATGGTTAGCGTGCTGGCCCTGAACCGTCTGGAACTTCGCGAGATGATCAATCAGGAGATGATCGCGAATCCGGTGCTGGAAGAACTTTCCGAAGAGCCCACCGCGACAGACAACTACAGCGACGAAACTTTTTTGAAGGAAGAGACGGAGAAGGTTCCCGAAAAGCCGGAAGCCAACCCGTTCGATGAATTCGACGTCGGCACTTTTTTCAACCAGTACCTGGACACGGGCGGCGACGGCGGGCAGTCGCAGGAGCGGGAAATCAGTGAACGGCCGTCGTTCGAAAAATTTTTGTCTTCGCCGGCCGGACTGACGGATCACCTGACTTGGCAACTGAGCGTGACGATCTGCACGGACGCGGTGCGCGAGATCGCGGAAAACATCATCGGCAACCTGGACGAGAACGGCTACCTGACCGCTTCGAACGAAGAGCTAGCGCAGGAAGGGAAGTATTCGCAGGACGATATTGAGGATGCCGTTGCCGTGGTGCAGGACTTCGATCCTATCGGGGTAGGCGCGCGGGATCTGCGCGAATGCCTGCTTCTGCAGTTGAAGGCGTTTGACCCGCAGAACACGCTGGCGCATCAGATTGTTTCGGATTGCCTGAAGCAGGTGCAGTCGAACCAGCTGAAGGAAATCGCGCGGGCGCTGAACCGCCCGATGGACGTCGTCAAGCACGCCATAGATACCATCAAGAAGCTCGATCCCCGTCCGGGGCTGCGCTACAACAAGACGGAACCGCGGCTAGTGGAACCCGATGTCTACTTCCGCAAAGTGGACGATATGTGGCAAGTGTTCCTGAACGAGGACGACATGCCGCAGCTGCGTCTAAGCCCGACCTACCGGCGACTGCTGACGCGCGACGCCGCCGACAAGGAAGTGCGCAACTATGTGAAGGAGCGCTTCACCGCGGCGATCCAGCTGATGAAGAACATCGAGCAACGGAAGCACACGATTTTGCGCGTATGCCAGTCGATCATCGCGCGGCAGCCGGAGTTTCTCGACCGCGGGCCGGACGAGCTTAAGCCCATGATGATCAAGGAAGTAGCCGAGGAAGTGGGCGTGCATCCCTCGACGGTGAGCCGCGCAGTGGCCAACAAGTACGCGCACACGCCGCAGGGCGTGATCGAGTTGCGGTCGTTTTTCAGCGAAGCGGTGAACGGGCCGGAGGGCGGCGGAATGTCGCTGCTGACCCTGAAGCGCCTGGTGAAGAAGATGATCGACGAAGAAGACGCCACCAAGCCGCTGACCGACGACCAGATTGCGAAGAAACTGGAAGAAGCCGGGATTCAGGTCACGCGCCGCACGGTGGCGAAATACAGGGAAGATATGCGTATTCCCAGCACGCATCAGCGGCGGGTCAAAGTGTAAGCCTTGGCCGCCGTGAAGAGCCCCTCCAGACGCAAACCCCGCAAACAGGCGGGCGGTCGCCAACTGGTCATTCTCACCGGGCTTTCCGGCTCAGGGAAAAGCACGGTCCTCAAGGCTTTTGAGGACATGGGCTACTACTGCGTGGACAACCTGCCCGTGGAACTGATTCCGATTTTTGCGGAGCTGCACGCGGCGGGCGAAGGCGACTTTGTACGGGCAGCGCTGCTCGTGGATGCGCGCGAAGGTCTACAACTGGAGAAGTTGCCGGGTTTGCTGCGCCACCTGCGCAACGAACACCCCATCATCCTGGTTTACATCGAGGCGCAGGAGGACGCCCTGCTGAGGCGCTACAGCGAGACGCGACGGCCGCACCCGCTGGGCCGCGACTACTCGGTGCGCGAGAGCTTGCAGCACGAGCGCGCGCTGATGGCGCCGATCCGCAAGCTGGCCGATGTGGTGGTTGATACCTCACAGTTCAACGTGCATGAGCTGCGGCATTTCGTGAATCAGCGGTTCAAATCGGAGAGCAAGCGGCCGCTGCTAATTTCGCTGGTGAGCTTCGGCTACAAGTTTGGAGTTCCAACCGACGCGGACCTGATGTTCGACGTGCGCTTTCTTCCCAATCCGCATTTTGTGCCCAAGTTGCGGCAATACACAGGCAAGGATAAGAAGGTGCGGCGCTACATCCAGTCGTTTCCGCAGACCGGCGAGTTTTTGCGGCGCATGCGTGGGCTGTTGACCTATCTGATTCCCCATTATATTGAAGAGGGGAAGAGCTACCTGACGATTGCCTTCGGCTGCACCGGCGGGAAACACCGCTCCGTAATGATGGCGGAGTGGCTGAAAAAAGCGCTGGAGAAGAAAGGCTACGCCACGCGTGTGGTGCACCGCGACATTAGCAAGTAGTGCTCGTTAGAAGCTGATCTTCAGGATCTGACCGTTATTGCCTACGAACCATCCGGCTTGCGGGTTCGCAAACGCGACAGCCCAGAAGCCGCTCACTCCCGGCAGTGGGAACCACGTGCGGCCTTCATCGGGAGTCCACGCAGCCTCTCCTGAGGAGAAATCCGGCGCCGTCTCGGTAGTGATCACAACAGGATGGTCATGGTCCTGGCCGATTTCTTTATCCTCGCCATGGCGAAAGCCGCGGACATAGGCCAGGCAGAAAATTGTTCCCTGCACGGGCGGCGGGTTCGTAAGGGTCCAGGTTCGGCCGCCATCGTCCGAAGTGGCCATGTCGGCGCTGGTATTGGAAGCCAAGTCGCCCCCACCCA
>DATFSI010000239.1:0-11488 GCA_035262705.1 Candidatus Acidiferrum sp.
TGCACTTCTTTTTTTCTGCAAAAACTGGGGAAGGCCCAGGAGCTCACGGCGGCCAGTCCGGAAATGGAGAGGCTGGCAAGAGCGCTCGTTGGTGATTGGAACACGGTGGAAACGATGGAGCCGGGTGATGAGTGGCCCCGCGGCGCTTCGCGGGAAGGTACCGCGAAGGTCAGATTAGGTTCCGGAGGGTACACACTGGTCTATGAGACACGTTCCGATGGGTCGGCAGGAAAACTGGATGGGTTTCTGACCATTTGGTGGGACAAGGGTACCAAGCTGTACTACTTCGTTGCGTGCTTTAACCATCCGGACAGTCCTTGCCATATGCGAGGCACGGCGCACTGGGAAGGCGAGCGGTTTGTGAATGACTACGAAGTTATGGTGGACGGAAAAAAGACGCCCTGCCGCGACACGTTCTCATTCACGCCGGGTAACCACAAGCTGGTAGCGAGCATGGATAGCGAGGGAGTCATGAAGACAATCATTACCACGGATGCTAGGCGGGTGACCGGAGGCAGCCATACAACGGCTGCAAGTGGGATGGGCGAAAAACTTTCGGCGGAAGAGTTCAACGGTCTGATGAAGGGACTAGAGCGGGCATGGAATTCGAATGATGCGAAGGGGGCGGCTGACTGCTTTACCGACGATGCGGTTTACAGCGCTCCACCGAGCGGACGCATCCGGCGAGGGCGCGCAGAACTGTTTGCATTTTTTGGAGGGGAGCGTGGGCGTCCGCGGGCCATGCATATGGAATGGCACCACCTGGTGTTTGACGAAGGGACGCAGATTGGAGCGGGCGAATATACGTTTTCTTATGACCTTCAGACGCACGGGATGGCGATCATCAAGATCAGAGACGGAAGAATCGCCAACTGGCGCGAATACGAGCAGGAATCGGCGGCTGGTTGGGAGGAAGCTGTCGGGGCCAACAAGTTTTAGATCACTTCACAAGCAAGAGCCGGCCACTCCGTTGTGGGTGGTATAGGAGAAGGCATGGCTCGAAAGACTAACACCAAAAACCAAGGGCGGGGCACCTTTCGAAGCTCAGGGTGAATCTTCCAGTTCACTCGTGCGGAGCCGTTCGATCGGGCGGGCACAGGCGGAAACCTTTGCTACTCGCGCGGTGCGGCACGCAATAGCAAAATCCCTACCCAGAGGCGGCTCTGCGACCGCGCTCAGGCCAAGCGTGTGGGGCGTCCGATAGAGGAAAAGAAAGAGCCGCCGAGAGCCGGCGCTACCAGCTTATTTGTTACCGGCGCGGGATTTTTCGTCGAGAGCCTTGAAGAGTTCGGCGGTGCCGACGACCTGGCCGTTAAGAGTGCCGGGGATCAGGGTGTCGCGCTCGATTTCGCCTTTTTTAACGCCAGCGACCGTAACGCTATTGACCTGTAAGGTCCGGCCGAGGGCACGTTCGTAATTAGCCCTGGCTTCGGCGAGATTGGCAAGGGCACGGAGTTCGGTACCCTGAGCGGTGATGAGGTCGCGCTGGGTGAGGATGACGTTGTACACGGTGGAAGCGCCGAGCTGATACTTCTTCTGTTCGGCGTCGAAGGTTTGCTGCTGGAGCTCGCGGGCCTTGCTGGCGGCTTCCACCTGGGCGCGGCCTTGCTCGAGAGCGATGGAGGTGTTGCGAACATCGAGCACGGCACTGTTCTTGATCTGCTGCATTTGGGCTTCGAGCTGGCGCTGCGTCAACTGGGCATGAAGGCTATCGGCCTGAGCGGCGCGATTGCGAATGGGAATGTTGAAATTAAACCCGACCTGGTAGTCCGGAAAGCGATTATGGAAGACCTGGCTCATGGCATCGCTGAATCCCTGCTTGGAAACGCCCGTCGTCATAATGGTCGCCGAGGGGACGAAGACAGGAATGAGTGTTCCGCCTGGGCCCTGCACCGTTATGGGGTTCCCGGTGGCATCAACGATTTGTGGCCCGGCCGCGGGAGTCGAGGTAGTGATGGCAGAGTTGCCTGCAAGACCAGTGCTGTAATAGGTGGCGTTGACCGTTGCGACAGGAAGAAGGGCATTTCTCGTGGCTTTGACATCAATTTCCCCGTTTTTGAGGTTGATGATCTGCTCTTGTACGTCGGGCCGATTGGCGAAAGCTTCCTTGACGGCATCGGCAAAGGGAGACAACTGAATGGTTTGAGGAGAATCGGGCTTGTCGGTCGGGATGATTTCAAGATCAATCAGATTGGATGCCGTGGGATCCTTGGAGATCTGATTTTTGAGCACCAGTTCATCCTGGAGTTGGGTGGTTTGCGCGACGATGAGGTTCTGACGGTCGGTGGCTAGCTCGGATTCGGCGCGGGTGACGTCAAGGGGAGCCATGGTGCCGATTTCGAGTTGCTTCTTGTTGTCGTTATAGAGCTTTTCAGAAACGGTGACGGCTTGTTGCTGCACCTTTACGTTTTCACGGGCATAGACGAGTTCCCAGTAGGCGTTGATGGTGTTGGTGACGGTGGTGATGGCCTGCTGGGCAAAGGTAAGGTCGGCGATCTTGCGGTTGTTTTCGGCGATAAGGATGTTGCGGCGGGTGATGTCACGCCCGAAACCCTGAAGGAGTTGCTGTGACAAATTGACCCCCAACGTGGATTGCACGAAGGGGTCGAAAAGGTTCACTTTCGAAGACGACGAGGAGCGAGTGTTATCCCAGAAAGCGGTGACGGTGGTGGCTGTCGAAAAACCTTGTGTGTATTGGGTGTTGTAGGTGTCGGTGTGAATCCCCAAGGCCGATAGAGTGTTGGTGACAATGCCGGTGCCGGAGGTCAGCGGGTTATTAATAGGCACTTTGTTGTCGTTAAAAGAGACCGTTTGCGAAATAAATGGATCGAAAACGAGATTCGGCAGACTGGCCGTAGAGCCCGCGGAGAGACTGTTGGGAACACCAAAGCCAAAGCCTCCAGACTTGGTTTTCAGGATGCTGGCATCGGCCATCCAGGGGTTATAGCGCTGAACGACAATGTCCATGCTGTTTTCGAGAGCAAGGGCGATGGCGTCCTCGAGGCTGAGGTTGAGCTTGCCGTTCTGAATTAGTTGCTCAAGGCGTGGGGAATTGCTGAGCGTGCCGGGATTAATGTATTGCGCGCGGAAGGGGGCGGTGATGTTCGGAAATAGATTGGGCGAGGAGGAGTAATGAAATTTGTTCAGGCCGAGAGAGATGGGAACTCCTCCTTGAAGGCTGGCCTTGGAAGTAGGTGCAGGCTGCTGGGCCTGTTCCTGCGCGGCGAGCGGCGTGACCGGGGCTCCCGCAAGGATTCCCGCCAGAATCGCGGCGAGCAAGGATTTAGCGAACGACTTAGTCATGATGGTCCTCACCTTTAAGCTTCGAACACCCAAAACCTGGTGCATGATTTGGCTTCTCTCAGTAAAACGCTTCCGGCGGGTAAATTGTTTCATGAAAAGAAGTTGGAGAAACCAGCCGACCTGGGAATCGCGCAAAACCGAACAGGAAGTCTAACAGGCGGCCCCTTTTCTTGACAATGAAATGCACGGGGGCTAGTCTGCTGACATTTCGACGTTTAGGTGCGAACTGGGGTTAGCGGCGCATGCACACGCGAGAAGAGCTTTTGAGGCTGTTTGAGAAGGCGGGAGCGATTCGCCACGGACATTTTGAGCTGTCGAGCGGGTTGCACAGCGACACGTATATCCAGTGCGCGCTTGTTCTGCAGTATCCGCGATTCGCGGAGAAGTTGGGGCAGGCGCTAGCGGCATTGTTTTCCGATGCGCGGATTGATGTGGTGGTGTCTCCGGCGCTGGGCGGCTTGATCATCGGGCAGGAAGTGGCCCGGGCGCTGCCGGCGCATGGAGATTCGCTGGGGGGCGGGGTGCCGGCGATGTTCGTGGAGCGGGACGGGAGCGGGACGATGTGCCTGCGGCGGGGATTCACGTTGCGACCGGACACGCATGTGCTGGTGGTGGAAGACGTGTGGACGACCGGCGGGTCGACGCAAGAGGCGATCAGTGTGGTGGAAGAGGCGGGCGGACGTGTGGTTGCGGTGGGCGCGTTGATTGACCGCAGCGGTGGGAAGATTGAGTTTCCCGTGGAGTCGAACGCATTGATCGAGAGATCGATGGAGAGCTATGAACCGGAGGAGTGCCCGCTGTGCCGGCAGGGTGGCGTAGCGATAAAGCCGGGGAGCCGGTTTGTTAGGACGGCGGGATAAGAAGTTACGCAGAGGGCGCAGAGGAGCCGCAGAGTTCATCGTGAAGAAAAAAACCGCATCTTGAAAACCACAGGGTGCGGCACCCAGGAAAACTCACACCTTCCGCATGCGTTATTTCAAACTCACGATTGCTTACGACGGGACGGATTTCCACGGCTGGCAAATTCAGGCAAATAAACCGACGGTGCAGGGCGAAATTGTGTCCGTGCTGCGACGGCTTACGCAGGAGAACACGCAACTGCTGGGCGCGGGGCGCACGGATGCGGGTGTGCATGCGCTGGGGCAGGTGGCGAGCTTTCGGACGCAGTCGGCTCTGTCCGCACTGGAGTTTCAGAGGGCGCTGAATGCGCTGCTGCCGCCGACGATTCGGATCGTGGAGATGGAAGAGACGGGGCCGGACTTCAGCGCGCGGTGGTCGGCGAAGGGAAAGGTTTACCGATACCGGATTTACCGCGGAAAGGTGGTGCCGCCGCTGTTGTGGCGGTATGTGCTGCACTACCCGTTTCCGCTGGATGAAGAGGCGATGAAACTCGCGGCGGCGCGATTTGTGGGGGCCCACGATTTCACGTCGTTTGCGGCGTCGACGGGGTCGGAGGACGACGACAAAGAGAGGAACATGCAGCGGGAGATTTTCGCGACGGAGTTGTGCCGAACGAAGGATGGGGAGGAATTGTGGTTCACGGTGCATGGGCGGTCGTTTTTGCGATACATGGTGCGGAAAATGGTGGGGACATTGCTGGAAGTCGGGCGCGGGAAGCTGACGCCCGAGGATATTGACCGGTTGTATGAGATGAAGGATCGCTCGAAGTCGGGGCCGACGGTGCCACCGCAAGGGTTGTTTATGGTGAAGGTAGAGCACGACGAGGCGTATAGGATTTTGTGAATAGAAAATAGCAAGATCAAACGCCGACATCACAGAGGCCCGCAGAGGGCGCGGAGAACAGATTCGTGCTGTTAGATCGTAAGGAGCCCACGCTTACAAAACCAGGGGTGCGGCACCAAGTTCATTGGAGTCGGAGGTCAGATCGAGAACCGCGAAACACGGCTGAAGCGGTGCTAGGGGTGCCCCAGAGAAAGCAAATCCCTGATCTCGCAGCAGGCGCCCTTCGCGGGAATTCGCTCACGGCCAGCGGGGATTCCGGATGACATGAGCCCTAAGCGCGAGACAACGGGCAAAGGTGAAGTGGTGAGGAAGTTCGGCTAGAATGAGGGCATGGTTGCCATTCCTAGACCCAGCGTTGCGGAGAGTTTGCCATCGATTGATCCGGCCACCGGAAAAATCCTGAAGACATTTGAGAAGACCGCGCCGCAGAGTGTGCCGGCTTTGCTGGCGAAATGCCGCGCGGCGCAGGCTAGATGGGCGAAGCTGCCGATTGAGAAGCGGTGCGCGCAGTTGAAGGCGCTGCGGGCAAAAATCTTGGAAGTGCGAGAAGAGTTGACCGACGCGGTGGTGCGGGAATCGGGGAAACCGCGGACGGAGGCGAAGTTCGCGGACGTGTTCGTGTCGTTGGATTCGGCGGACTATTTCGCGAAGAACGCGGCGAAGATGCTGGCGCCGGAGAGGGTGCCGCATCACAGCCTGGCGGCGAAAGCGAAGACCGGCAAGCTGATTTACGAGCCGCTGGGCGTGGTGGCGATTATCAGTTCGTGGAACTATCCGCTGGCGATACCGATGAGCCAGATTATCGCCGCGGTGGTGGCGGGGAACGGCGTGATGTCGAAGGCGAGCGATTTTACTCCGGAGTGCGGGGAGTGGATTGGGCGACTGTTCCGCGAGGCGGGGTTTCCGCCGGACCTGGTGACGATTCTGCAAGGCGGGGGAGACGTGGGCCAGGCGCTGATTGAGGCGCACCCGGATAAGGTTTTTTTTACGGGCAGCGTGTTTACGGGACGCCATGTTGCGGAGGCGTGTGCGCCGCTGCTGATTCCGAGCGTGCTGGAGCTGGGCGGCAAGGACGCCATGCTGGTGCTGGCGGACGCGGACTTGGAGATGGCCTCGAGCGCCGCGGTGTGGGGCAGCTATTCGAATTGCGGGCAGGTGTGCCTGTCGGTGGAGCGATTGTTTGTGGAAGAGGCGGTGAGCGAGGCGTTCATCGCGAAGTGCGTGGAGAAGACCAAGAAATTGCGGCTGGGGCCGGGCAGTGATCCGACGACGGAGATCGGGCCGATGATCCGTCCGCGACATGTGCAGCGGATGAGCGAGTTGCTGGCGGACGCTGTGCAGCAGGGAGCGCGCGTGGTTTGCGGCGGGAAACCGCGGCCGGACCTGGGGCCGAACTTTTTTGAGCCGACGGTGATTGTGGGTGTTGAGTCGTCGATGAAGCTGTTTCAGGACGAGACCTTCGGGCCGATCATGGCGATTCAAGTGGTCAAGGATGGAGAACAAGCGTTGCGACGCGCGAATGATTCGGAGTTTGCGCTTTCGGCAAGCATCTGGACGAGCGACCTCGAAGGCGGGCAACGAATCGCACGGGAGTTGCGCGTGGGCGTGGTGATGGTGAACGACCTCATCAGCGGGTTTGCGATTGCGGAGGCGCCGCACGGAGGCTGCGGGTTGAGTGGCTGGGGACGGACGCACGGGAAGGCGGGATTCCAGGAGATGGTGCACGTCAAGTACATCGACGTGGACCATCTGCCGTGGATTGAGAAGCCGTGGTGGTATCGGTATGGGGCGGACGTGGAGCGGGCAGCGGATGCGTTTCTGGAGTTTTCGTTTGCGGATGGAGTGTTAAGGCGGCTGCGGAATGTTTGGCAGGCGACGAAGACGGCGTTTCGAGACCACGGAATGAAATGAGAAATGGTGACTGGTGATTGGGAGCCGGTGACTGCTGGGTAGAACGGAGAGTAAGAAGCGGATTTTACACACCGGGCGCAGAGCAAGAGCACCGAGGACACCGAGAAGAGGCGAACAGTGGCGGAAGAGAATCGAGAGGTGGTCGAGGAAAAGGCGGCCCTGAAGATTAAGGTGCGGAAGCCGAAGCAGCGGGCTTGTGATGAGCGCAATGAAAAAGGCAAGCTATGCGCGGGCCATTTGAAACGTTGGTATGACTATCCGGCGGAAGTGGAAGCTCTAGTAGGGAAGGGCGCGGAGATTTACCGGTGCGAATTCTGCAAGATCGTGTTCCGGCCTGACCCGAAACAGTTGCCGAATAGCTACACGTTGAGATATTGAGCCGAGGGAAGAGAGTTACCGAGAGAGCCGCAGAGAAGAGAAGAAAAAGCATATCCTTCGCCCAGAAAAGACGCCCTTCGCGAAATACGCTCCGGGCAAGCGGGGATTCGGGATGACAGGCCGCGGGTGACACGGTGACGCGAAACGAATGGATTCACGACTGGAATTCGGACGGGCCGATGGCTATCCGTCCCGGGCAGCACGTCTTATTGAATGATGAGACGCTGCGGGATGGGTTGCAAAACCCATCCATTCAAGACCCCACCATCGAAGAAAAAATTGAGATCCTGCACCTGATGGAATCGCTGCAGATTGATTCGGTGAATATCGGCTTGCCAGGAGCGGGGCCGCGGGCAGCGCAGCACGTGGAAGTGCTTGCGCGGGAGATTGCCACCAATCGCATGCGCATCAAGCCGAATTGCGCGGCGCGGACGGTGGAGGCGGACATCCGGCCGATCGCGGAGATTTCACAGCGGGTGGGAATGGCGATCGAGGCGGCGACGTTTTTGGGGTCGAGTCCCATCCGGCGGTTGGTAGAGGACTGGACGGTAGAGCATCTGGTGCGAACCACAGAGGCGGCGGTGAAGTTTGTGGTGGAGCATGGGCTGCCGTCGATGTACGTGACGGAAGATACGGTGCGCACGGACCCGGAGACGGTGAAGCGGCTGTACGCCACGGCGATTCGCAGTGGGGCGAAGGCCATCGTGTTGTGCGACACGGTGGGGCACGCGACGCCGCAGGGCGCGTTTAACCTGGTGAAATTCGCGATGGAGCACGTGGTGCGGCCGAGCGGGGAAAAGATTCGCGTCGACTGGCACGGGCATCGTGACCGCGGGCTGGATATTGCGAACTCGCTGGCGGCGGTGGCAGCCGGAGCGGACCAGGTGCATGGCGTGGCGCTTTCCTTAGGCGAGCGTGTAGGAAACACTCCGATGGAGTTGCTGCTGGTGAACCTGCGGTTGATGGGTCTGATTGACAAGGACCTCGGCAACCTGCGGGCGTACTGCGAGAAGGTCGCGAAAGCGACGCACACGACGATTCCACCGAACTATCCGGTCGTCGGCAAGGACGCGTTCCGCACGGCGACTGGCGTACATGCAGCGGCGATTGTGAAGGCGCTGAAGAGGGGGGACCGGGAGTTGGCGGATACGGTGTACAGCGGCGTGCCGGCACATTTGTTCGGGCTGGAGCAGGTGGTGGAGATCGGGCCGATGAGCGGGAAGTCGAACGTGCTCTATTGGCTGGCGCGGCATGGGATTCCGGTGACCGATGAGCTGGTGAACCGGATTTTTGCGGCGGCGAAGCAGTCGTCGCGGGTGCTGACGGAAGAGGAATTGAAGGCAATTTGCGCGGGGAGCACGGCGACGGCGTAGGGGAAGTGGCGAGTGACGAGAATTGAAAATAAAAAATAGAGAACAGGAAGAAGAAGAGAAAAGATAGACGTCGAGAATCGTGGGGGAGCGCAAAGAAAAGGGTTCGGGGCGCTAGATCATAAGCCCACCCTTACAACCCAAGGGTGCCAAGTTCATTTGGCTGGCGGCGATGGATCGATTGCACAGGCCGGAGTGCCTGTGCCACAACGGAAGCGGATGAAGCCTTCATTTCGCACGGTGAAACGCGTTACCGTTTGCGCTATTCTCTTTGCCATGCCGATTCGTTCGACGGTCGTTTCTCAAGCCGCGCGCCCGTTCACTTCGTATTCACTGGCGGATCAACCGCGCGTGCGCGCGACGCTTGACTGGTTCGCGAAAAATCTCACCTGGATTAACGACGAGCAGATAAAGCTGACGGAAATTCCCGCGCCATCTTTTCAAGAGCAGAAACGCGCGGCGGCGGTGAAGGCTTTGCTGGCTGCGGAAGGTTTTCCGGTACACAGCGATAAGATCGGCAACGTAATCGCGGAAGTGCGTGGGTCGAACGAAAAGGAGTGCGTGCTGCTGGCCGCGCATCTGGACACCGTGTTTCCGGCAGACACAGACGTGAAGGTGCGCCAGGAAGGCGACCGGATGCTGGCGCCGGGAATTTCGGATAACGGAACGGGGTTAGCGGGTCTACTGGCCATTGCACGGGCACTGCACGCAGCAAAGATCCAGCCGCAGCGGACGATTCTGCTGGCGGCAAACGTGGGGGAAGAGGGCGAGGGAAATTTGCGGGGGATGCGCGCGCTGATTGACGCATACCGCACGAAGCTGCGAGCAGTGATCGTGCTCGATGGCTCCGGCACGGACCATGTGACGACGAAGGCGCTGGCTTCGCGAAGGCTGGAAGTGGTGATCACCGGCCCGGGAGGCCACAGCTGGTCGGATTTCGGGATGGTGAATCCGATTAATGCTCTGGTGCGCGCGTCGGTACGCTTTATCAATACGAAAGTGCCGGCCTCGCCGCGGACTACCTTCAACCTGGGGCAGGTGGAAGGCGGAACCTCGGTGAATTCGATTCCGCATGAAGCGAAGCTGAAGGTGGATTTGCGTTCGGAAAATGAAGAGCAGTTGGGCCGGCTGGAGTCCGCGCTGCGGGAATGCGTGGCGGCGGGCGTGAAGGATGAGATGGACAACGCGCTCGACCGCAGCAAGGGAAAGTTGGAGTGGAAGGTGGACACGATCGGCAGCCGCCCGGGCGGGGATTTGGCGGCGGACTCGGCGCTGCTTTCGGCGTTGCGGGCGGCGGACGATTACCTGGGGAACCAGTCGAGGATGGAGAGGTCGTCGACGGACGCGAATATTCCCCTGTCGCTAGGGATTGATGCCCTGGCGATCGGCGCCGGCGGAAACGGCGGAGGGGCGCACTCGTTGCAGGAGTGGTATGAGCCGTCAGGCCGGGAATTGGGATTGCAGAGGGCGGTGTTGACGCTGCTGGGCGTGGCGGGGTTGGCGGCGGAAAAAGGACACTGAGTTCGACCGTGTTTGTGCCAAGAGTGAAACAGGCGAGTGTTAGAGGCGTTAAATCGTAAGACCCACCCTGACAAACTTACCCTTCGCTAAGCTCCGGGGAGGCGCGTGGGGTACCCTCAAGGCTCAGGGTAAATCCCCAAGTCTTTCGGTCAGTGGCTTAACGTTACCGTCGACAGGCAACCATCCCTGTGCCACGAGACCTTTGCAGTTAAGGCACGACGGAAACCGCACCCTGCCAGGAATCACTACACTAGATTTATTAGCGAGCTAAACGAGGATGGGATAATGATGGCGCAAGCGAAGAGCGCGGTCGTCGCGGTGGCGTTGTTGGTGAGCTGGGCGGGACCGGCTTGGGGGCAGAGGAAACCGCAGTTGCTGGCGGAGCCGGCCCACAGGACGACGTATTACCTGCACGGACATATCTACACGAATGATGCGAAGCAGCCTTGGGCGACGGCGATGGCCGTGCGCGACGAGAAGGTGTTTTGCATCGGCTCGATTGAACATATTCTGCTCGATTGCGGCGGAGCTAGCCCCGAGGCGGAGACGATCCATCTGAAGGGGCGCTTCGTGATGCCGGGGTTAAACGATGCACACACCCATCTGGGCAAGGCTGGCCGCGACAAGCTGAAACTGGACTTGCGAGGAGCGGAATCGGTAGCCGAGCTCCAACGGCGAGTGCACCGAGCGGCACTAGAGCACAAGCCGGGGGAATGGATACTGGGCAGTGGGTGGGACCAGACGCTATGGCCGGAAAAGAGATTTCCGACGCGCCAGGATCTTGACGAAGTGGCGCCGGACAATCCGGTGTTTCTGGTGCACGTCTCCGTGCACGCGGCGGTAGCCAATTCGATGGCTTTGCAGCGGACAGAGATCGCGCCCGATACGCGAAACCCCACGGGCGGCGAGATCGAACGCGACGCGGACGGGAATCTTACGGGCATGCTCAAGGAAGCATCGGCCATGGAATTCGTGGAGCAGAAGATCCCCGACCCGACAATGGAGGAGCGGCGAAAGGGAATTGAGCTGGTGCTCGAAGAGCTGGCGCAGAACGGAGTGACTTCGGCGCAGGACAATTCGGACTGGGAAGATTTCCTGGTGTATCACGATTTGAGGGAGGAGAGAAAACTGACGACGCGGATTACGGAGTGGCTGCCATTCACGGCTCCGTTGGGGGAATTGCAAAACCGGCGGTCGGAAGGCGGGACGACGGACCCGTGGTTGAAGACTGGGGCACTGAAACTGGTTTATGACGGGGCGCT
>DATFSI010000240.1:0-16348 GCA_035262705.1 Candidatus Acidiferrum sp.
CACAAGCAAGATGCCGGGCTAAGGCCGGGCGCTGCATTTAAACCTAGTCGGCGGGGACGGCACGGCTTTTGGCCCAGGTGCGGATTTCGGTGATTTCTTCGGCGCGGGTTACGCTGAGCGGCTGCGTTGAGGCTATCTCCGCCAGGAGGATCTCGGTTGTTAGTTGCTGCTTCTGATTAAAGGCGGTATACAGTCCAGCGACGATTACCTGTTCAATTTCCGCGCCCGAGAAGCCGTCGCTTGCTCCGGCAAGTTTCCCAAAATCGAATGCTGCCGCGTCGCGTCCACGCTTGCGAATGTGCAGGGCGAACAACGCGATGCGTGAAGAATGGCCCGGCAAGTCGACAAAGAAAATTTCGTCGAACCGGCCTTTGCGCAACATTTCCGGCGGGAGGATGGTGATGTTGTTCGAAGTCGCGGCGAGGAAGACGCCACTTTCGCGGTCCTGCATCCAGGTGAGTAATGTTGCTAGCAGGCGCTGCGACAAGCCAGCATCCGCATCGCCGCTGGAGCCCGCCGAGGCGAACGCCTTTTCGATTTCGTCAATCCACAACACAACCGGCGAAATCTTTTGCGCGACGTCGAGAGCCTTCTTCAGGCGCTTCTCGCTTTCGCCAACGTATTTGTCGTACAGCGCTCCTGCGTCCAGTCGCGCCAGTTCGTAACCCCACTCGCCGGCAACGGCGCGGGCTGCCAGGCTTTTTCCGCAGCCCTGCACGCCGGTGATGAGGACGCCTTTCGGCGGGACCAGGCCGAAACGCTGGCCTTCGGGGGTGAGGGCGCTTTTGCGTTTGCCGATCCAGTCGCGCAGCCTCTGCAGGCCGGCCACATCGGCAAAGGAGGCGTCGCGTTTGATGGTTTCGAGCAAGCCATCGGTGTGCATGGCGTGGCGCTTCGCTTCGAGAACATCCTCAAGCAGGCCAGTGTCCGCTTTGCCGCGAGCCAAGACACACTGGCGGAGGACGCGGAGCGCTTCTTCCTCCGGCAGGCCTGCCAGGTCTTTTACCAATTGAGCGAGATTGAGAGCGTCCAGCGAAGTGGGAATTCCCTGCGCACGGTTCAACTCCGCGAGGGTGGCCTTTACTCCACTGCTCAGTTCTTCGGCTGAGGGCAGGCCGAGAACGAATTCCACGGCGTCGGCGGCCAATTCCGGAGGCAGCTCGATTGTGGCGCCTAAAATCACGATGGAACGGCGTGCGGTGCGAAATCCGTCGGCGAGGTCGCGGAGGCGCCGACTGATGCGGTCGTTGTCGCAATAACGGCAGAAATCCTTGAGCAGAAAGATGGCGTCGCCCTGAACAGTGGCGATGTTGGTGAGGGCCTGCTCGGGTTGGTCGGAGTTGTAGAGAGCGGCGCCACCGGCGCGCGACAAGCCGGAAGTGACGCTCCAGACGAAGAGCGGAATGCCGAGTTCGGCGGCGACACGGTCGAGGAGCGCGGAGAAGCGCTGCTCTTCGCTGGTTTCTACAGTCAGGATGGGATTGCGTGAGTTGATTAACAACTCCAGTCCGCTAAGCTTATCGCGCAGCCCAGTTATGGGTTTGCGAGGAGCGGCCGGTCGGGTATACGCCGCGGCGACAGCGGGCTGCGGCAGCTTCAGCGGAGGTTTTCCTTCGTTTGACAAAGCCGCGCCCTCACCTCAGACTAGAAGATTGAATTAAACGCTTAAGGAGCAATAGATGGCCCAAGGTCAGGCTACCAAAGTCAAGAAGAAGAAAAAGTCCGTTTTAAAGCGCGCGGCACAATCTCGTCAACGCGCAGAAGTGAATCGCAACAACCGCACGCGCGTGCGCACGGCGATGCGCCGCTTGCGTACGGCGATTACCGCCGGCGACGTGACCGCGGCGGGCAACCTGCTGAATCCGACGCTTTCGGCGATCGACCAGGCGATCAGCAAGGGCGTTTTGCACGAGAATACGGCAAACCGCTACAAGTCCCGCCTCACACTTGCCTTCAATCAGGCGAAGGCGAAGGCCGCCAAGTAAACTCTGGTACGTTTGTTTGTTTTCAGCGGGCAGCGAGATTCGTTGCCCGCCATTTTGTTTTTGGCGCGAAAGACGGGCAATTCTTTTGGGCGTCTAAGCGAATGCATTGCAGTTCTTTCTAAGCGAGGGCGATTATGGGCGAAGCCATCTCCATCACGCGCACGAAGCAATCCCGGCTGACCGAACAGCTGCGCGAAAACTCTCCCTTCGGAACCAACTACAGTGACCACATGTTCGTGGCGGACTGGCAGGACGGCAAGTGGCAGGACGCGCGCATCGTGCCGTTCGGTCCTATGGAGGTATCGCCGGCGCTGACAGCGTTTCATTACGGCCAGTCGCTTTTCGAGGGATTCAAGGCGCATCGCACGGCCGATGGGCGGATCGCGGTGTTTCGTCCCATGGCCAACCACAAGCGAATGAACTGCACGGCGGCGCGGCTGGCAATGCCGGAAATTCCGGAAACGCTGTTCCGGGAGGGCTTGCTGGAGCTTTTGCGCATCGATCGAGACTGGGTGCCGTATCGAGAAGGCGGCTCGCTCTACGTGCGTCCGGTGTATTTCGGCACCGACGATTCGCTGATGGTACGGCCGGCGAGCCGCTACCGCTTTATTATTTTCACTTCGCCGGGCGGTCCGTATTTTGCGCAGCCGATTCGCCTGCTGGCGGAAGAAACGTATGTGCGCGCTTTTTCCGGCGGCACGGGCGACGCAAAAACGGCCGGTAATTACGGCGGAGGTTTGCTGGCGGCGAAGCTGGCACAGGCGCGCGGATATCACAACGTGATGTGGCTGGACGGAAATGAACGCCGGTACATCGAAGAGTCCGGGGTGATGAACATCATGTTCAACATGGACGGCGTGGCGATCACGCCAGCGCTTTCAGGCACAATTCTACCGGGAGTGACGCGCGACTCCGTGCTTACCTTGTTGCGAGACAGTAGTGCCAAGGTGGAAGAGCGGCCCATTTCCGTGGACGAGGTGGTGGCCGCGCATGCCAACATGACGTTGCAGGAAGCGTTTGGCATCGGCACCGCAGCAGTCATCGCTCCGATAGCGTGTATCGGGTATCGCGGCAAGGATTATGAGATTCCCACGGGTTCCAAGACAGGCCTGGCACATAGTTTGCACACGAAGCTAACGTCGATCCAGACGGGGCGTGAGGCGGATGCTCACACCTGGCTTTTGTATATTTGAGGAGATCAACTCCGCAGGGGCTAAAGCCAATTTGTCTCGACCTTTGCGGCGCGACTAAAGTCGTGGCCTCCCGATCTTTCCAGTTTCTATTCTCTAATTAGCGGCACTCAGTTCCCAGACCAGGAACTCCATGATGGAGTGGGGATCTTTGGTGCCACCCTTCAAGCGGTTGTCGGCTTCACGCAGGGCCTGCAATCCGGCCAGGAGTCGCTCTTTAGGAATCTTTCGCGCGCTTTGCATGGCGAGTTCCGCTTGCTGGGGATTCATGCTTAAGGCGCGCGCGGCCTGCCAGCCGCTCGTGACGCCGCGTACCTCGGAAGCTTCAATCAGCTTGCGGTACATCCAGGCCATGGCGCCGAGCATCTGGACGGGTTCTTCACCCTCACGAAGGAGGCGTTCAAAAAACTCCAAAGCTTTTTTGGGTTGCCGGGTGGCGAGAAAATCGGCCACTTCCCAGATGGTGGCACTTTTTTCGGAGATGACCAGTGCCGCCACGTCGGCACGGCGGACGAACCTTCGTTCGGCAGCGTAGGTCGCCAGTTTGTCCATTTCCGTTTTCAGGCGCATGAGATCGCCGTTGACGAATTCGGCGAGGTCCTCGGCGGCTCCCCTCTCCAACTCGATTCCCCGCTCCTTGGCCAGGGATTTGGCCAGCACGGCGGCGGCGGCGACGCGCTGGTCGACGTTTTCGCCCAAGTCGACTTCGACGACCAGCGTTTTTTCGGTGAGGAGCTTGGCCAGGCGCATGCGCTGGTCGAGGGCCGAAGCTTCGATCACCAGGACGGTGAAGGGCGCGGGATTTTCGAGATAGGCCTCGAGCGTTTTCACGGCATCGTCGCGACCCTTCTCACCGAGCTTGTCGATCGCCTCCGCGTCTTCGAGAAACACGACCTGCTGAGGAGAAAGCATGGGGAGCGTCTGCGCCTGGTCGGCAGCGGCTTGCGTTTCGCCGTTGTCGGCAGAGAAGCGGGAGATCGCCCAGGCGCGCGCGGCCTCGGGTACATATTTTTCGATTAATTGTTTGCGGCATTCATCACGCAGGTAGGGTTCATCGCCCAGGAGCAGGATTGCGGGCACGGGCTTGCCTTTGTGAAGCCGGGCCAGGAATTCGTTTGTGGTGAGCTTGGGCATCAGAAATTCTCGGTGACCGCGGCCACCACACGTGAAGCAAAGTCGCGCGCCATGCGGTCGAGAGCAGGGTCGCCCTCCTGGAAGAAGCTTTTTACGTCGGTGGAGAGCTCGTATTCGTTGCGGAAGACGAAATTGTCGTTATGGTAGAGCACTTTGTCGGTGGAGCGCTCAGTGAAGGTGACTTCGCATTTCATGGTGACGAGCATGGCGGTGGCCTGGGCGGTGGTGTTCGTTCCAGTGGGCGTCTGGAACAGTAGGGGGACGACTTCCATGGTGAGCACTTTGCCCGTCAGGACCGCGTCTCCTCCGTCGGCATCGGGAACGACTTTATAGTTCGTCTTGGCCAGGAATTCGTGAATGGTGGCGGCGGTGAGTTTCTGCTCGACGCGATACGTGGTGGTTTTGTTTTCCATGGCCGGGACGGCGATGACGTGAATGTCCTTGGGCAGAGTGCTGAAATGCCCGGCAGTGTGATAGCCGCAGCCGGAGACGGCCACGAGCGCGCCCAGCAGCAACGTGGCGGATAAAAACAGTTTGCGTTTCATCCTTCCAGCCAATCCGCCAGCCGGACCCCGCTGGCCGCGGGCAAGCGCAGATTATCGGCGGCACCCCAGAACCACCACGAGCCCGCACGGGACAAATCGGCGCGCGGCTCGCTCATGAACAACTGGCTCTCTCCGGCAACGCTCACGTTGCTTGGCGCCGCTTCTTCACTTCCCGCAATAATCCAACCTGCTTCCTGAAACGCGCTGCTCAGTTTGGCTATGTCCACGCCTTCGCGCAAATCGGCGCAGGCGCTGAAGGTGAGACCATAGAACACCGGCACGTGGACCAAATTAAGGGAGACCTTCGCGTCTTCGTTCACGCCATCGAGCGCGGCGGAAAGTTCGGCGCGAATTTCCGCGGTTTCACGGGGCACGTCCTGCTTGCTATCGGGCGCGAAGCGGGGTAGCAGGTTGAATGCGGCCTGGGTTCCAAACACAGGGCTGCCGAGACTCTGGAAGGACAAGAGTTGCGAGGTCTGAGTTTCGAGTTCTTCGATTCCCGGGCGGCCGCTTTCGGAAACGGGTCGAAACATCACGGCAAACATCCGCTGCAACCCGAAGCGCCGCAGGATCAAGGCGAGGCTGGTGGCCGCGGTTCCCGCGGCGGAAAAGACGTTGAAGGTTTTGCCGTGGCGGGCAACGGTCTTTCCTGTGAGCATTTCAATTTGGGGGAACCACGGGGTCGCGTCGGGATCGGAAAGCGTTGCGTAAGTAAAATCGATGATGGTGGCGCCCGCTTTGCGCGCAGGACCGACGCACTGGTTGCCGAAGGCCGTGGAGCCGGCAAGGAAGGCGTAGCGCGCGCCGCGGAACGTATCTTCCTCGACGGGCTGAATGACCGCCGCTTCCCCGGCCGCTTCGGTCAACGTGCCAGCTGCTTGTTCTTCATCTACAAGCCGCAAATCCCAGCCGGCAAAGCGGCTTTCTTCGAGCACGGCTTTGAGTTCGCCGCCCAGCAAGGAAGACGCACCGGCAATGACAATGCACTGGGACTTGCGATCCGAGGACATGCGTCAGGCAGTCCTTGTGACAAGCCTGTGGCGTAGGAAGCGGACCGTGTGCAGGACCAATCCAACCACCCCATAAGTTCCCGCCAGAATCACGAGCACGGCTTCGGAGTATTTCCAGATGATGGCCACAAGGAGAAATAGCAGGATGATGGTGATAGACGGCTGCTTTCGCGTCCAGGGAATGTCCTTGAAGCTGTAGTAGCGCACGGTGCTCGTCATGAGCGCACCGAGAACGGGCAACAGGACAAACCATAGGATGGCCCAATTCTTGTCAACGAGGGGGCCGTAATAATGGCGGGAATGGACAATGGCGGCCACCATACCCGCTGAGGCAGGCGTGGGCATACCCACAAAATTTTTGTTGCCACCGGGTTCCATGCCCTTCACGTTGAAGCGCGCCAGCCTCCAGGCAGAGCAGACCAGGAAGGTAAGGCAGCATACCCAGGCAAATTCTCCCAATTGGTGGAACTCGGAATTCCTCGCGAAGGCGTAGCGGAAACCCCAGGCGTAGGCGAGGATCGCAGGAGCGATGCCGAAGCTCACGACGTCGGCGAGAGAGTCGAATTGCACGCCGAACTCGGTGTTGGTGCCGGTCATGCGCGCGATGCGCCCGTCCATGGAATCGAACAGAATAGCGATGCCGATGGCTTTTGCAGCGTGATCAAAGTCTTCCGGACCGCCGACCAGCGCAGCGATGGAGGCGTAGTAGCCGCAAAGCAGGTTGGCGACTGTGAACATGCTGGGGATGAGAAAGATTCCACGGCGCAAACGGGCGCGGCGGCTCTTGCGCTCTTGAAAGGGTATCTCGTGCTGTTCGTAGTCACCCATGGGCTATCCAATCAACGGCACCAGAGTACTACGCGCCGCTTCTGGAATTCTCGTTTTTCTGCGACGTCTTCATGCGGGCAATCACGCTGGACCCGCCCTTCACGTGGTCGCCGACCTTCACCGCCATCTCGGCGCCTTCGGGGAGCCAAAGGTCCACGCGGGAGCCGAAGCGCACCAGGCCCACCAATTCACCGCGGCCGACGGTGTCTCCGGTTTTTTTCCAGGAAACCACGCGGCGCGCAACCCAACCGGCGATCTGCTTGAAGACGATCTCGCCGTATTCGCTGGCCAGGGTGAAGACGTTCTGCTCATTGTCGAGGGAAGCACTTTCCACCCAGGCGGCCATGAATTTTCCAGGCTTGTACTCGAGCCGGGTTATTGTTCCGGCGGCGGGAGCGCGGTTTACATGGACGTTCCAGATGGCCAGAAAAATACTGACGCGTTTGCCCGGGCGTCCGGCGTTCTCCTCGCTTTTCACGACCACGACGCGGCCATCGGCGGGAGACACTACGACGCCGGGTTCCATGGGGATGCCGCGGACGGGGTTGCGAAAGAAGTAGAAAATGAAAAGTGCAAGGAAAACCAGCAAGACGCCGACCAGCGTGGCAGCCGGCGAGCGTAAAGCGAGCAGCGCCAGCCCGACGGCAAGCGGCGGCAAGCCAAACCAATAACCTTCTCTGACCATAGTTTTCCCGCCTCCGTCGCGAATCGTGTTCGCGGGAGCGCTATGGTCATTCTACGATAAGTTTTCCAGGGGAAGCGATGCGACCAGGTTACTGCGAATGTTTAGCGCGCGCACTGTGAACGCTGGCAGACAGGCGTTCCATTTCATCCTTGAGGTGCAGCTTCATCTTTTTCAATCGGATTTCTTCGATCAGGTCTTCGCCGCTGTGGTAGGGGGAATGGACTAACTGCTGGAGTTGTGCGTCGTACTGCCGGTGCTGCTCTGCCAGACGCTGATACTCGGCGTCGGCCTCACCAATTACGTCCCGAGGGCTCCGCTGTGGTGTTGCCATGCGTTTCTCCTCTTATTATTTGAGTTGTTCGATTGTGACTGGGGTGTGAATACCGCATGTGGGCAGGGTAGCACCGGGAGTTCGGGAGTCAAGTGCGAGTTCGTACTAATCTGTGGATTCCTGGAGCCAGAGTTCCATGACGGAAGCGGCTTCGGGGGGCTCTTGATAATAGTCCTTGCGCTTGCCGATGGGACGAAAGCCCAGGGCCCGGTAGAAGAAAATGGCTCCGGCGTTGGACTCGCGAACCTCTAAAAATACGCGACTTACGTTGTTTTGTTGAAAGTCCGCGAGGAGCCGGACTAGCAGCAAGCGGCCTTCTCCTTGGCGCCTCGCCGACTGCCGGACCGCCAGGTTGAGGATTTCGGCTTCGTCAAGAACGCGCCTGCCGACGACAAAGCCCGTCAGAATGTTGCCGTGTTCACCTACATAGGCGCTTACGCCCGCGAGCGAAGGGAGTTCGCGTAGCTCTTGCTCAGACCAGCCGGTGGCTTCCGGCGATTCCCGCAAAATCCCCGATACCGCCTGGGCATCTTCTGCAGGACGAAACTCACGAATGCAAACCGGTGCTTCCGCAGCTTCATTGCCGGGCATGGCTGCCGGGATCCTTCCAGAAGATTTCGGCATCGGAGCGCCGGACGTAATTGGCGTCGAGTTGCAAGACGTCGGTGAATTGGCCTTGTTGGGCGAGTTCCTCACCTAATTCGGCTACCCCAGCGGCCAAGCCATCGGGGCAGCGCAGAATCTCTGACCCTTTTCGTACGCGATTCTCCCAAGCCTGGGTGCAGCTCAATAACTCAGGGTCCATGGCGATCCAGCGCACAGCCTGCTCTCTGGCACGATGAACCACCCAATTAACGAAGTCGCCTGGTGCAATGACCATTTCCTGCTCAATAAGTTCCCCACCCTGCTTTTCGTTCAGCTTATAGAGACCACCAAAGATTTGTCCCCTTTGCGCGTCGAAGCTCGCCGCGACGTAGCCCCGCTCTTCACCGGCTAGACGCACCATGACTTCCAGGCGGGAAACGCGGACGATCCTTTTTCCGAAGAGTTCAGCCCAGGCCTTAACCGTCGTTAACCCAACACGCAGGCCGGTAAAGGAGCCGGGGCCGCCGGCTACGGCAAACAGGTCAACATCAGAGAGGGCCGGTCCGGCGCTCTTAAGGCAGCGATCGACCGCCGGTAGAAGCCACGAGGAGAAATCCTCTGTGGATTCATGGCGTTGCAGCGCCATTATAGACCCGCCCTGGCGAAGGGCAACACTGCCCCTCGAATCGCAGGTATCTATTCCCAAAACAACCAATCGCGTCTCCACTTTCCCAATACGCTCTTATTGTCACATAGCAAAGGAGTTGCATTGTATAGCGGAAAAAGTGCGCGCTGCTGAGCAATTTCAGTGCCAAATTGGTCCAACCAATTCTCTATCTCCCTGATTCCACTGGATATATCTTGACTCTTGCCACACACTACCCTACACTCGCTTTAATCTCCGAGGGGGACATCCGAAGCTATGGACTATAAGATTGGCGACAAAGTCGTTTATCCGAACCACGGCGTTGGAGTAATCGAACAAATCAATTACGGAGTATTGAACGGCAGAACGGAACGTTACTACATGATCCGTGTGGTCTCCAGCGGATTGCGTGTAATGGTGCCGCAATCCAATGCCGGGACCGTGGGGCTGCGATCCGTTATCCGGTCGACGGACACTTCCAAAGTGCTTGGGTTCCTCGAAAAGGGCAAGCTGAACTCGCATCACGATTGGAAGCACCGTTTCAAAGAGAACTCCGAACGAATGCGAACGGGTTCCCTTCTCGAAGTCGCCGTAGTCCTCAAGAGTTTGGTCTCCCTGAGCCGCAGCAAACCTCTCTCCTTCCGTGAAAAGAAAATGCTGGAGCGGGCCAAGTACCTGCTGGTGAGCGAAATGGCCACGGCGCGGAATCTGACCGCGGAGAACGCGGAGGGCCTGGTAGTGAAGTCGCTGGCCAAGGCCAAGCTGCAGTTCCCACAAATGCAAGAACCTCTGGATTCTTAGACCGAGCCGCAAATTTTTGGAGACGGGCAGCCTGCGGGCTGCCCTTTCTTTTTTGGAAAGCAATTATTTCGACAATTCAGGCCAGAGGCATATTGGCCCTAGCGTTCAGACCGACATCGGCGAAGCGCTTCTGTTGGAATCCCGCGAAAGCCGCAGCGGCAATCATCGCGGCGTTATCCGTGGACAGACTGCGGTCTGGAAAGAGGACCTGGATTCCGCGGCCGCGGGCGTTCGTTTCGAACGAGGCGCGGAGTTCACTATTCGCGGAAACGCCGCCCGATACCAGAATGATTTCGACGCCACATTCTTCGGCAGCGGCCAGGCTGCGATCGACCAGATCGCGCACGACAGCTCTTTGAAATTCCCTGATTAAGCCGAGAGTCGCGGGATCGCAAAGGGCCAGCAGCTCAGCAAATTTGCGATGACCTTGGCGGAGAGCCTCCTCGCGCCGCTGAATTCCTTCGGTGTATTCCGGATGTTCGTGCAGGTGGTAGAGCACGGCGGTCTTTAATCCGCTGAAACTGAAATCGAGAGGATTGCCGCGAGTTTTGGTGGGGCCAAACTTTACGGGCGCAACCGCATTTCCGGGGGCCGAAGCCAGACGGTCGAGAATCGGCCCACCTGGATATCCGAGGCCCAGGAGTTTGGCGACCTTGTCGTAAGCCTCGCCGGCGGCGTCGTCGCGCGTTCCTCCGAGCTTGCGATAAGAGAATGGGCCGCATCCGTCTTCTCCCGTGGCTTTCACTTCGTAGAGAACGGTGTGCCCGCCGGAAACAATCAGGCAGATTGCAGGCAATGTCGGTTTCTGTCCCTTTTGAAAAGCTTCGAGAAATACGGCGTGGACGTGTCCCTCGAGGTGATTGACCGCCACCAGTGGCTTGCCCATGGCCGCGGCCAGCGTTTTTCCGTAAGTGATGCCCACCAGCAAAGAGCCAACCAGGCCCGGTCCCTGGGTGACCCCGATGGCGTCCAGTTGTTCAAATTGCAGGCCCGCCTGCGCCATCGCTTTGCGCACGACGGGAACAATCTGGCGAAGATGTTCGCGTGAGGCGAGCTCCGGAACGACGCCACCGTATTTGCGATGAACATCGATCTGCGAAGCCACCACGCTGGACAGGATTTTGCGGCCGTCCTCAACTACCGCGGCGGCAGTCTCGTCGCACGACGATTCAATGCCTAGAATCCGCACCCCGTTTTTCTGCTTGTCACTCATGGTCTATACAAATGTCCATGCTAGCACGCCCGCTCGACTGTCCTTCGGTACAGCGTTGCGCTTAGGCGGAGTCCTATTGCCCGAAGCAATGGCCAACGGCACTCTGGCCTGAGGCGGCGCGCAATGGCTATTACCATCACCGATACAACGAACACGTCCCCGCGGCTGCAGCAGATGCTCGGCAGCGGACCGGGCCTGCCCCCCGCGTTGCCCAATTACCCGGCGCAGAGCGTCACGACTGTCGACGGCGGCGCGGCAGCGCTTTTCGGCTTACCGTTTTTGGCCGCCGGAATTTTTCTTGGCCTGATGTCGTTCAATATGCTCCAGGCGCGACGGCATGGCCCCGCGTGGATGATCGTGCTGATCGGAGCGATGTTTTTCTCCGCTGGACTTTTCCTGTGCCTGCACGGCGTCTATGGGATGATTCGCAAATCTGTTTACCGACAGAAAGCCGCCGAAACGCCGGGTGAGCCGTGGCTGTTCGATTTTCACTGGCGGCAGGAAGGGATCGAATTCTCGGCGTTTAACGCCATGGTGGCGCGGCTGGTGGGAGCCCTGGTGTGGAATCTATTCCTGGTGCCGTTTTTCTGGATCGGCTACACGCAACGCGGAGCGTGGCTGTTTTTCGCGGTGGCCAGCCTGTTTGCGCTGTTGGGAATTTTCTTCTGGGTGCGCTGGGCGCAAATGCTTGCGGACCTGATCCGCTATGGAAACAGTTTTCTGGCCTACGATGAGTTTCCCTATTTTCTGGGTGGCACGCTGCGTGCCCGGCTCTGTGCGCCGCGGCACCTTGGCCTTATTGATTCGCTGACGCTGACCTTGCGTTGCGTGCAAGAGCGCTACATCACCACGGGTTCGGGCAGCGATCGTTCCTCGCGCGTGGTGTGCTACGAACTCTACAAAGATGTGGTGACGCTGGATCAGCAGCGGCTGGGTAATTACGTAGGAGCGGAGATTCCCGTGGAATTCCGGCTGCCTGAGGACAAGCTGCCGACAACGCTGGCAGCAACGCCGCCGACGTACTGGCAAATCGAAGCGCGCGGGGAGGCCCGCGGCGCGGATTACGAAGCGTATTTTTTGATTCCAGTCTATAAGAAGCCGTAAGTTTTACGTCGTAGGTTTACACGCCCTATATAACTTTCGTCCCTTCAATAGCATCCATCTCTTGGAGTTTGCTTCCTAGAGGCGTCACGCCGCTTGTGCTACTTTAGATTCCGGCTTGCACGCGCCGCCGGCCGAAGCGCAAAAAGGGACCCCGATCATGGCCAAACCCGTATTGCTTACCGTTGACGACGATCCTGATGTCTTGCAAGCCGTCGAACGAGATCTTCGCAGCCGCTATTCGGAGCGATTTCGTATTCTGAGGGCCAGCTCGGCCAATGAAGCCCTGGACACGCTGAACCGCCTGAAGACACGCAACGACGCGGTAGCGCTGTTGTTGGCCGACCAGCGCATGCCCGAGCTGGACGGCGTGGGTTTCCTCTCGCAAGCCACCGACCTCTATCCTTCCGCGAAGCGCGCCTTGCTGACGGCCTATGCGGATACCAACGCGGCAATTGAAGCCATCAACTCCGCGCGCGTGCATTATTTTTTGTTGAAGCCTTGGGATCCTCCCGACCAGAACCTGTATCCCGCGCTGGACGACATGCTCAACGAGTGGATGGATTCCTACCATCCGCCGTATGAAGGAATTCAGCTTTTTGGCACGCGGTGGTCGCCGAAGGCCTACGAACTGCGCATGTTTCTGGCGCAGAACCATCTGCCTTACCAGTGGGTGGATGTGGAGCAGACCGCGGCGCAAGAAAATACCGCGGTATTGAAGAAGGCGGACGGAACACCGGAAGCTTTGCCGATGATTGTCTTTCCGGACGGGAGCCGGATGTGCGAGCCAACCACGGCGGACATCGCCAAGAAAATGGGATTGCGCACGCGCACGGACGTGGAGTTCTACGACCTGGCGATCATCGGCGGAGGACCCGCGGGGCTTGCAGCGGCGGTTTATGGCGCGTCAGAGGGCCTCAAGACGATCATGATCGAACGCGAGGCGCCGGGGGGCCAGGCGGGCCTCAGCTCGCGCATTGAGAATTATCTGGGGTTTCCCTCGGGCCTGAGCGGACGCGATCTGGCGCGGCGCGCAGTTGTGCAGGCGCAGCGTTTTGGCGTGGAGATTCTTTCGCCACAAGAGGCCATGAAGGTGCGCGTAGAGGGCCCGTATCGCATCGTGGAGATGGCTGACGGCAACCGCGTGTCTTGTCACGCGCTGCTTCTAGCGATGGGAGTGCAATGGCGGAACTTGGGGGTTCCCGGGGAGGAGCGGCTTCGCGGTGCCGGCGTGTATTATGGCGGCGGCATGACCGAGGCGCTCTCGTGTAAGGGCGAAACCGTTTACGTGGTGGGAGGCGCCAACTCGGCCGGGCAAGCGGCAATTAATTTCGCCGCGCATGCGGAAAAAGTGATTATGATGATCCGCCGCGAATCGCTGGCCGCCACGATGTCGCAATACCTGATCGATCAGATCCAGAAGACACCGAACATCCAAATCTGGCCCAATGCGGAAATCGCGGAAGTGCACGGCGCGCAACATCTCGAAGAGATCTCGGTTCTGTGTTCCAGCACAGGAGTCATGGAGCGCGTGCCCGCGAAAAGCTTGTACATCTATATCGGCGCGCTGCCGCGCACGGATTGGCTGGACGAGCTGGTGCAAAGGGACGAGCGCGGTTTCATCCTTTCCGGGCCCGACCTGGTACGCGATGGCAAGCGTCCGAAGGGGTGGACGCCGGACCGCGATCCATCATTGCTGGAAACCAGCGTGCCTGGGATTTTCGTGGTGGGGGACGTGCGTCACGGCTCGGTGAAGCGCGTGGCCTCGGGCGTGGGCGAGGGCGCGGTGGCCGTTCAATTCGTGCACCAATATCTGGCGAAGGTTTCATGAGTTTCGACGGACAGGAATCTCCCGTGACCCAGAGCAACGTCGCTTCACTCGTGGAAGAACTGCGAAAAATAGAGGTGTTTACCGACCTTCCGCAGGACAACCTCGAGTGGTTCGCCGCGAATTGCACCGACCACCACTTCTCTCCGGGCGAGGTTGTCTTCCGTGAAGGGTCTCCAGCGGAATTCATGACTATCTTCCTGGAGGGCCGTGTCTACGCTCGCCGCGAAGCCGACGGCCCTGATAGTCCTGTCTTTCTGGTCAAGAAAGGCACTGTTACCGGCCTGCTCCCCTTTTCCCGCATGACGCAGATCACCGTCACCGGCCGCGCCGAAGAACCCGTCCGCGTACTGTTGTTCCCCGGCAAGCTGTTTCAGGAAATGCTCCAGCGCATGCCTGAGCTCGGCAAGCGCCTCGTCGCTATCCTCACCGATCGCGTCCGCGAAGCCACTCGCGGGGAACAGCAACGCGACAAGCTTGCGGCCCTCGGCAAACTCTCGGCGGGGCTCGCCCACGAACTCAACAATCCCGCCGCCGCCGCGGCCCGCTCCGCTGATGCCCTGCTCTCGTGCCTCGAGCGGCTGCGGCAGCTTGAGGCGGAGTCTTACCTTTCCGAGGCAAATTGCGTGAACATTGCCAAGGTAGAAAGCGAACTGCGTGCGGAGCTGCAACCAGCAGCATTCACGGATCAACTAGAGCGCAGCGACCGCGAAGAGGCGATTACCTCGTGGCTCGAATCGCAGAAAGTGCCCGAGCCATGGAAGCTCAGCCCGCTGCTGGTGGATGGCAACCTTGCCGTCGGCCATTTGGAACGCTTCCGCGAAGCAGCGGGCGATTCCCTTCCCGTAGCATTGACGCGCTTTGCCACGATGCTGGAAATGGAGCGCATCGTGGGGCAAATCTCGCACAGCACGAAGCGCATTTCCACGCTGGTTAAGGCAATCAAGGAATATTCCTACATGGACCAGTCCCCGGTGCAGGAAGTGGACATCGTGCGCGGCATCGAGACGACGCTCTCCATCATGGAGCACAAGATCCGCAAAGGGATCAATGTTGTCCGCGAGTTCGCAACGGATATTCCCAAAGTCACCGCCAACGGCGGCGAGCTCAACCAGATCTGGACGAATTTGATTGATAACGCGGCCGATGCCATGAAGAACAAGGGGACGCTGCGCGTGCGCGTAGTGCGCGAAGGAGAGGAAGTGCTGGTCGAAATCGCCGACAATGGCTCCGGCATTCCCAAGGAAATTCAGTCGCGCATCTTCGAGCCGTTTTTCACCACCAAGGGCGTGGGCGACGGCACCGGCCTTGGGCTGGACTCCGTGCATCGCCTGGTGCGGAAAATGCGCGGCACGATTGCGTTTACGTCGGTGGCGGGAGACACACGGTTCCAGGTTCGTATTCCGGTTCACCAGGCGCTGTAGGCACCGGGTTACCGCTTATTGCGAAAAGCATCCAGAGAAAAGCGGTTGTATTCGTGGTAGGTGAGTTGGAGTCCTGCGACAGGCCAATCCTGTTTGAGGACCACGCCCCAGGTAAGGGTTTCCTAGCTCCAGTACTTTTTCCCCAGGATGCGCGCAAACTGCGGGCTTCATTGACAAAACTCCCGTGTCACGGCTACTGTGCTGAAGAAGCCCCAACTTTAGCAAAAACGAGACAACCTTCGCAAACATGACCACAGACTCGACGAAGTCCCCGTTGAACTCCGCCAGCCGTCCTAAAGTCCGCAAAGCCGTTCTGCCCGCCGCCGGGCTGGGCACCCGCTTTTTGCCAGCCACCAAAGCGCAACCCAAGGAAATGCTGACGGTAGTGGACAAGCCGCAGATTCAATACGTGGTAGAAGAGTGCGTGGCCTCGGGCATCGAGCACGTCATCATCGTTACAGGCAAGGGAAAGAATTCCATCGAGGATCACTTCGACAATTCACCGCTGCTGGAACGCTTTCTAGAGGAGAAAGGCAAGCACGACCAAGCGGAATTGGTACGTAAGATCAGCAACATGGTGCAGGTAAGCTACACCAGGCAGAAGGAACCGCTGGGACTGGGGCATGCGGTGCTGGTGGCGAAAGATCTGGTGGGGGATGAGCCGTTCGCGGTGTTGCTGGGAGACGTTTTGATTCCGGGAGCGAACCCGGCGACGCAGCAACTGATTGACGTGTACCAGGCTACGGGCACGGGCGCGATTGCGGTAGAAGAAGTGCCGCGGGACAAAACACATTTGTACGGCATCTTTGCCGGCGAGCCGGCACCGTTGGCGCCTTTTGGCGAACGCTTGTTGCGGATTCGCGACCTGGTCGAAAAACCGACAAACGAAGAAGCGCCTTCGAACCTGGCCATCACCGGACGCTATGTTTTGCCGGCGGCCATTTTCGATTGTCTGGAACGCACCAAGCCCGGGTCAGGCGGCGAAATTCAGCTCACGGACGCGATGCGCCTGCTGGCCAAGGAACAAGGCTTGTGGGCCTTT
>DATFSI010000241.1:0-9418 GCA_035262705.1 Candidatus Acidiferrum sp.
CTTGTTGAACCAGAGCATCGATCAAGTCGTGGCCATCTTGCGCCGAATGGCAAATTTTCCGTTTGCCGACAAGGAGTCCCTGCTTTGTGCCCAAGCGGAAATCGAAGAAGTTCGCTGCGGCATGAACGCTGATTTTACCGAGCACCTGGTGGACAGCGAACGCCTAGACGAGGGACGTTTCTGGAAACAGCGAAGAGAATTCGAGAAGAAATGGCAGGATCCTGACGATGTCTATATCGATGTTCAGCGTCGCGAGGAAGAGCGAAAGATGCAGGGATTGCCACCGCGTGTTTTCATCGTTTCTCACTCCGCCATCGCCCAAGAGGAAGAGCGTAGGAAAGGGGAGCAGGGGCGGAAGAAAAAAGGCGCTGTGAAGCCCCTCAAGCCCCGACGACCTGAATAGTTCCGCGGACGTGCAGGCGAAGTATCTCAGCGAAGCGATCCAATATCTATCGAACGCTCGACCGCGACTACTGGGTGTGAAGAAAAGAATTAACCGCAGGGACCGCAGAAAAGAATAGTTCCCGCACTCATTCACTTAATGACGAAAATTTGGTGAAATGTTTTTGCAGTCCTAACGCACATTGTGCTGGGCAGAAGGATATCCATGAAAACCCGGATCCATGGCTGGGCAATCGTCTTGTTGTTTGCCGCGTGCTGGACTCCGTTTGCGGGGGCGCAGATGAAGGGAAAGGACACAGGCGATCAGCAATGGTGGAAGTACGCGGTCTTTTACGAGGTTTATCCGCGGAGCTTCGCGGATTCGAACGGGGACGGCATTGGCGACCTGAACGGGATTACGTTGAAGTTGGACTATCTGAAGGACCTCGGCGTAGACGCGATCTGGATCACACCGTGTTTTCCCTCGCCGCAAGTGGATTTCGGCTATGACGTTTCAGACTACGTGAACATCGATCCGATGTACGGGACGCTGGCGGATTTCGACCGCCTGGTGAGCGAAGCCAAAAAGCGCGGCATGCGCGTGATTCTAGATTTCGTCGTGAATCACACCTCGGACCGGCATGCGTGGTTCCTGGATTCGAAATCGTCCAGGAACGCGGCGCATCGCGACTGGTACATCTGGCGGGATGGCAAAGGACCGGACCAGCCGCCGAACAACTGGCTATCCACCTTCGGATCGCCCGGTTGGCAATACGATCCGGCAAGCAAGCAGTATTACTACCACTATTTTTATCCGGAACAGCCGGACTTGAATTGGCGCAACCCCGCAGTGGAAAAGGCCATGTTCGATGTGACTCGTTTCTGGTACAAGCGCGGCGTGGCCGGATTCCGGCTCGACGCTGTAGACACCTTGTACGAGGACCCGAATCTTCGCGATAATCCGCCGCTCCCCGGCAAGGACAAATTCGGGCGCCCGGAGCAGGACGAGATCTACAACAAGAAATTGCCCGAAGTGCACGCGACGCTGCAGCGCTTGCGAAAAGTTGCCGATGAGTATGACGCGGTGCTGATCGGGGAGACGTGGACCAAGGACGTTTCGCAACTTCAGGAATATTACGGGAAGAACGGCAATGAATTGCATTTGCCGATGGACCTGATGCTGACGGAGTTGCCGTTTTCGGCGGCGGCTTACCGCGAGCACATCAACGCGGTGGATTCGGCAGGGGGATGGCCGACCTACGTCATCAGCAATCACGATATCCGGAGGCCGTATACCCGCTATGGCGACGGCGTTCACAACGACGATATCGTTAAGCTGATGGCAGGTTTCTATTTGACGCTTCGCGGAACGCCCATCCTTTATTACGGCGAAGAGATCGGGATGGAGAATAACGATCCGCAGCGCAAAGAAGACGTCAAGGATCCCATCGGCGTGTTGAGCTGGCCGAAAGACAAGGGGCGTGACGGAGAACGCACGCCTATGCAGTGGACCAGCGAGCACAGCGCGGGGTTCACAACCGGCAAGCCGTGGCTGCCGATGCCGGAGTCAGCGCAGGCACGTAACGTGGAAGCAGAGAGCAAGGACCCGCAGTCGATACTGGCGTTTTACAAGCAGGTGCTCCGCTTGCGCAAGGCGGAGCCGCCTTTGCGGGAAGGCGTGTACATTCCGCTGAACGAAGCCGATGCGTACGTTTTCTCTTACCTGCGGAAAAGTAAGGATGGGGCGGTGCTGGTGGTGCTGAATCTTTCAGCCTCACCGCAGAACCCCAGCTTTGACTTGCGCAAGCAGGGGTTTGCGTCTGCGAAAGTAAAGGGGTTGCTGCAGAATGCGGCCAGCGCGCACGACGGTACTTTGAAAAGTATCCAACTAAATGCGTACGGCGTGTACATCGGGCGCATCAGCAAGTGAATTTTTGCGCCGTCACAAAAGGGAATGGCTTGTCGACGGCTCCATTGACTTCCGTTTGCGCGCTATGTTACGCATAAGAACGCCTTTTTTGAGGAAAATCGAGCCTAGCGCACCCGAATGGCTGAGACCAAGCATCTGGAAGTCACGCTGGACACGCACGTCGAGAGCGTAAATCTCGCCGAGGAGATGTGCGTGCGGGTGGCGGAAGCCTCGGGTTTCAACGAGGATGAGTGTTATCGCATTGGCATGGCGGTGCGCGAAGGCGTAATCAACGCCTTTCATTACGGCAACCAGGAGAAACCCGAAAAGAAGATTCACCTGGCCATCGACCTGACCGGCGAGCGCTTGATCATCCATGTGATGGACGAAGGAAAAGGTTTTCGCCTTTCTGATGTGCCGGACCCCCTGGCAGAGGAAAACCTGCTCAGCACCTCCGGGCGCGGCATTTTTTTGATGAAGGCGTTTATGGACGAGTTCGATGTGCTCCCGGGCCGAACCGGCGGGGCGGAGATTGTCATGGCCAAACGGCTGCCGATGCTGGGGAGCCCCTCGAGCAACGGAAATGGCAACGCCTCCAGTTCGGACGCCGCGCCTCACCAGGAAGCGTAGGAAAGAAATGCCTACATTGTTCGCCACAACCCGTCAGGACGGCGTCATCACGATTGTCGATTTGAGCGGCCGCATTTCCCTGGGAGAAGGAAGCGCACTGTTGCGCAAGACGGTGCGCGACCTGCTCGACGATGGCCACACGCGCATCATCCTGAATCTTGGAGACGTGAATTATATTGACAGCTCGGGGATCGGCGAGCTGGTCAGCGGATTTACGGCGGTGCGCAACCGCGGCGGCGAATTGAAGCTGCTGAGCCTGACCAAGAAGGTGAACGACCTGTTGCAGCTCACCAAGCTGTTTACCGTGTTTGACGTCTACAACGACGAAACCACAGCCGTGAGCAGCTTCAAGTAATTCCCATTTGCCGTCAGGATGCCGGCGTTACCAATACAAATATTTCCCATCAGTTAGGGGTGGTGGAAAGCTGTTTCAGTTTTTGTTCCGCGCTTGCGCGGATATTCTTGCGTCGATCCTCAGGGTCGTTGGTGTCGTTGGCGAGCAACTCCAGCGCTTTTTGCGCGTTCTGGCGCGCCAAATCCTTTTGGCCGTCGGCAAGGTAGGCATCGCCGAGGCTGTCATACACATTGGGCGAATTTGGGAAAATCGAAGCGTTCAGCTTGAGTACCGCGATGGCGCCGGCGTTGTCCTTATTCTGAAGATGATCATAACCAAGGCGATTCAGGATCACTTCGAGCAGGGCTATCTCCTGGGGATTCTTCGAATGATACGTAGCGTAGATCTCTGATACGTTCGGATTGGGCTGATCGAGAGCCTCGAAGAACGTCGTTACGGGGGAAGTGTAGGGCGAGGCTTTGGCAGAGGCTGCGCCGGGGGATTTCAACGCGGCGGTGAGCCAGTCCACGATCTTTGGCGGCAGCTCCGGATGGGCGGGAAAGAGTTCCACGCCGTGGCCGCCGGTTTTATAACGGATAAATTTTGTGCGCGGATTTGTGGAGAAGGTCGCAATCCATTGCATCAGGTCGGAAACGCCGAAGTCTGGGTCGTCCTCCGCAGTGGCCAGAAAAAGGGGCATCCCCGGGTGGGCGCGCAGAAAGCTGCGTCCGGCGGAGTTGGTGATTTCGGAGAGAAACAACAGCGCCTTGATTTCGGAATGGTTCATGGCCAGGTGCACGGATTGATTTACGCCACAACTGGCGCCCCCGGCGGCCATGGATGCCCGAGAAACACCGGGTTGCTGGATCAGAAATTGATACGCTACCTCGATGTCCCGAGGTATTTTTTCGTTGAAAACAACGTTGGCCTCTTCGGGAGTGAGTTTGTCCACACGAGTGCCCTCGGAATCGCCATAACCGCGAAGGTCGAGAGTCATCACGTTCAGGCCGGCGGAGGCCATGCGCGCAGCAAGGTCGTCCCAGACGTTGCGCTGGCGGTTGCACTGGTGGAGCAGAAGCATGCCGGGTCCGGGCGAAGCCGCGGCGAAAAACGTGGCTTTCAGCTTCAAGCCGTCGGGAGCGGTTAGGTCGACGACGCGGGGCGCGGGCGGTTGCTGGGCGGCCGCCGAGGTGGCGCAAAGTAGAATGGAGAAAAGAAGAGGTCGAAGGTTGCGAAGCATAGGCCGATACCCCCCCTTTAGGTTTTTTGGTTTGGACTCCGCCCTCGGTCAATCGTGAGCACAGTTCCACGCTGGGCGGGTGCTTTCCTGCGGGATTTCCACCATTTTGCACTACCCCAGCTTCGCCGCAGGCGCGTAGAATCGCCGCACGAGGAGGGTCTATGGCGCAACAAGCGACGCAGACAAAACCCCAGGCCCTCGAACGGACCTGCCAGGGCGTTTCCGCGCTAGATGAACCTTGCGACGAGAAGGCCAGTTATCACTGCGAAACCTGCGGCCGGTGGTTCTGCTCTGTCCACGCCGAGGATGAGGAGTGGCACCACTGCGCTGCCGAAGGCCGCGACGAAGGCGGCGAAGGCTGACCGCGTTTCTACGGACGGCAGCCATGGGTGCTTTCGTGATATGAGTAATCGATCTGGTTGGGATGCCAGGGGAGTTTGCCATCCTCCTTCCTTGGAGAAACCCGATGAAGCTGCTCGCGCTTGCGTTGTTGGTTTTGACCGGCGCTCATTCTTTGTTTGCCCAGCCAAACTCTCCGGTGCTGATTCCGGAATTGGGCCAGCATCACCACAAAATCTCCACCAAAAACCCTGAGGCGCAGAGTTTTTTCGATCAAGGCCTCACCCTGGTCTTCGCTTTCAACCACGAAGAAGCGGCTCGAGCGTTCCGGCGGGCAGCCGAACTGGATCCGCAATCTGCGATGGCGTTTTGGGGTATCGCCTTGGCATTGGGCCCGTGCATCAATCTGGATGTCGACCCGCCTCACGAAAAAGCCGCGTTTGAAGCCATACAAAAGGCTTTATTGCTGGCGCGAGAGGCGCCAGAAAGCGAGCGCGATTATGTGCAAGCTTTGTCCAGGCGTTATTCGCCTGATCCCAAGGTTGACTTGCGGAAGCTCGACGCCGACTACGCCAATGCGATGCGGGAGCTGTCGAGGCATTTCCCAGACGACCTTGATGCGGCCACACTCTACGCAGAGAGTCTGATGGACCTCCATCCGTGGAAGCTTTGGAGCCTCGATGGCCGTCCGGCCGAAGACACTCTGGAAATTGTCGCGGTGTTGGAGTCGGTGTTGCGCCGCGATCCCCGCCACCTTGGCGCGAATCATTACTACATTCATGCCACGGAGGCCTCCCGGCATCCCGAATGGGCGCTTGCGAGCGCCCGCCGTTTGGAAACGCTTGCCCCTGCGGCAGGCCACTTGGTGCACATGCCGGCGCATACGTACATGCGGGTTGGAGATTACTCAGCGGCGGCTCATAGCAATGTGGTAGCGGCTGGCGTTGACCGGGTCTATCTGCGGAAGAGCGGCACAACCGGCAGTATGTACGACATGATGTACTACTGCCACAATCTCCACTTCCTCGCAGCCAGTCATAGCATGCAGGGCGATTTCACGCACGCCAAACAGGCCGCCGATGAGCTGGCGGCTCATGTGAGCCCCATGCTCCACGATATGCCGATCGCCGAAGTGTACGCGCTGACACCGATCTTCGTGCTCGTGCGGTTCCATCGTTGGGATGACGCCCTGGGACTGACTCCGCCGGATCCCCATCTGACTATGACCACTGCGTTTTGGCATTTTGCACGCGGAGCGGCGTTTGCAGCAAAGGGTGAGATTGCGGCGGCAGAAACGGAACGAAAAATCCTGGAGGCGGAGCGCAAAGAAACGCCTGCCGATCTGGACTTCAGCTTCTATTCCAACAAGGCTCGAACCTTTCTGGATCTTGCCGGAAGCATTTTGGATGCGCGGATTGCCGCTGCAAAGGGCGAGCCGGAGCAGGCAATCAAACTTTGGACAGCGGCGGTGGAAATCGAGGACCGGCTGTACTACGGCGAGCCGCCGGAATGGTTTTATCCTGTTCGCGAGTCACTCGGTGGCGCACTCTTGTTAAACGGCCAAGCAGCGCGGGCGGAAGCTGTCTTTCGGGCCGATCTCGAACAATACCCTCGGAATCCCCGCTCTCTTTTTGGCCTGATGAGAGCCTTGGAAGCCCAGAAGAAGGACGCCAACCTCGAAGAAGTGCGGAAAGAATTTGAGGCGGCCTGGAAAAACGAGGACACGCCGCTCGAAGTTGGAGACTTGTAGTCAGCCCTGTTTGCCAACTCCTTTCCTGGGAAAGAGAATGGAGGGATGAGGACGGCGGAAGAAACGGCGTGGATTGTGGAGCGGGCCCGGGAGTTGGGCTTTGCACAGTGCGGCGTGGCGCCGCTGCAAAAATTCGCCGAGCATGCGGCGTTTGCGGGATGGCTGGCGCGTGGGTTTGCCGGCGAGATGGCATATCTGACAGATGTGCGGCGAAGCCATCCGGAGAAAATGCTGGATGTGGCGGGCAGCGTGATCGTTTGCGCGCTGAATTACAACACGGCGCATCCTTATTCAACCGAGGTGGCCCAGGGTGCCGCAGCCAACGGAAAAGGAGAGGCCCCGCGAGGATGGATTTCGCGGTACGCGTGGGGACGCGACTACCACGAAGTAATGTGGGAGCGGTTGAACGCGCTTGTAAAATTGCTAACGGAACGTTTCGAGGATACCCATTTTGCGCGGGCTTATGCGGATACCGGCCCGGTGGCTGAACGCATATTCGCAAAATATGCAGGGCTGGGCTGGATCGGGAAGAATACGCTGCTCTTGAATGAAAAGCTCGGTTCGTGGTTTTTTCTGGGCGTGATCGTGACCAGCTTGGAACTGGCACCATCGCTGGCGGTTGGGGAGATGCCACCCGCCGATCTTTGTGGGAATTGCCGGCAATGCCTGGATGCGTGCCCCACACAAGCGCTCATTGAACCGTATGTGATGGATGCGCGGCGATGCATTTCGTATCTCACTATTGAATTGCGCGGCGGGATTCCCTTGGAATTTCGTGAAGCGATGGGAAGGCATGTCTACGGTTGCGACATTTGCCAGGACGTTTGTCCCTACAACCGTGAGGCTCCAGTGACGGAAACTGCGGACTTTGCGCCGTGTTCCTGGCCGCAGGGAGAAGGCCTTTTCGAACCGTCCTTGGAATGGCTGGCGGGCTTGAGCGAAGGAGAGTTCCGCGAGAAATTCCGCGGCAGCGCGATGAAGCGGACGAAGTGGCGCGGCCTGGTGCGGAACGCTTGCATGGCATTGGGGAACGCGAAGCTAAGACGGGGATCCGCGCAACACGAGCGCATTGTGAGGCTGCTCGAGTCGCTGACAAACTCGGCCGACCTGACCGTCGCCGAATCTGCCCAATGGGCGCTCTCACGCATCAAATGAAAAGGCCCCGTGCGGTTGAGCGGTCCTGAGTGAGGCGCTATACTTTGGCGCGCAACACTCCGCGCCCACCGAAGCTGGAGAATCCCCGTGGATCGCCGCAAGTTTCTTCTGAACGGTGGAATTGCCGGTGTTGGCTTGCTAGGGGCGGGGAACATCACTCCCAGTCTGCTGGAAGCTCGAACCCGGTCGGATTTAGATTCACATTTCAATCTGGAGGAGAAAGCCGTGGCTTTTACTGTGCCCCCTTTGCCGTACCCGAATGACGCGCTGGAACCCTACATTGACGCCCGCACCATGGAAATCCATCACGACAAGCATCACGGCGCGTACGTCACCAATTTGAACAAGGCCCTGGAAGGGCATGCCGACCTGCAGGCAAAAACGATTGACCAAATTCTTTCGAATCTGGACGCCGTTCCGGACAACATTCGCATGGCGGTGCGCAACAACGGCGGAGGCCACTGGAACCATTCCTTGTTCTGGCAACTGATGAAGAAAGGCGGAGGCGGCGAGCCGAAGGGCGACCTCGCGGCGGCGATCAACAGCGCCTTCGGGTCGTTTGCGGGGTTCAAGGAAAAGTTCAAGGCCGCGGGCCTGGGGCGGTTCGGCTCCGGCTGGGCCTGGCTGCTGGTGAAGGACGGCAAGCTGGCGATTGACTCGACGCCGAACCAGGACACACAGTATTTCACGGGCGGCAAGGCCGTCCTGGGTCTGGACGTGTGGGAGCACGCGTACTACCTGAAGTATCAAAACGTACGCGGCGACTATATTGACGCGTGGTGGAACGTGGTGAATTGGGACAAGGCGGTGGAACTCTATAACGCGGCCAAGAAGTAACGAGGCAAAGCAGAGCAGCCTACCCTTCGCAAAACCGCGAAGGATTGGGCACCCAGGAATCAAGAGAAAGAAAGGCCCGCGCCGGGATTCCGGAGCGGGCCTTTTTTATGAGAGCCAGATTCGTCCTGCAATAAAGAGAGAAGCTAAATTCTCAGCTAAGCCATCATGCGGTGGCGCGCCAGGGGCAGAATCTTTCCGGAATGCAAAGGACGCCGGTGACTCTCGCGGCGCTCCTCAAAAGAAGCAAACTCCGGAGCGGGCGCTCCCACGGCCGCTGGAATGGAATTGAGCGAGTGGCGCGAAGCTTCACGCATGAGCTCCAGGCGGCCGCGCACCTTGAACTTCGCCAGCAACGAGGAGACATGGAACTTGACAGTGCGCTCGGAGAGATTCAGCTCGTTGGCAATTTCCTTGTTCGCCAGGCTGCGCAGAATGCCGTCGAGGACCTCTTCTTCTCGGCGCGTCAAGCGCACGGAGCTTTTCGCGCTTTGGCCGGCCAGCAACAGCGTTTGCGCTTTTTCCGCCAGGTCGTGGAGCGACTCGGGGGGCGCGGGAACCATCACCAGGTAATCGTCGGGAGACTGGCCGCGGACCATGCAATGCATGGCCAGCAGCCCGGCGGCATGATCGACCGGCAGCTCACCGTCAGGCCCCGCTTCCACCTGGAAGTGGGCCGTACCACTGGCTTTCTCATAAAATAGATAAACACTCGCAGAGCTACAAGATTTGGTTTGTCCAATTGTTTGGGTTGCCACAGTTCTGCGGATAAACTTCACGTGCACTCCTCCGTTGGTGCCTCGTGGTGGGGAACGAGACGCTTTTTGAATTTGTCCTACGCTACCT
>DATFSI010000242.1:0-7180 GCA_035262705.1 Candidatus Acidiferrum sp.
AAAGATTTCGATGGCAATCAAGTCGCCGAACTTTGCGGTATCCCCCTGAGGAGTGAACCCTTCCGCGTAGTGGTTCTGCGTCACGACGTAAACGGGCCGTTCGGGACCTTTCCAACTAGATTTGGTTTTGTCGGCAACCGCAAGAAGTGAGAACATCAACAGCAAAAACAAACAATAGCGTCGAATCATGAGCCTCACCCTAAGAACGATTCGACCACATTCAACAGTTTCTTGTATCCCGGTCAGATGTACAGGCGTGCTGAACTTGCCTGGTTAACGGGGTTTCTCCGGTAAAGTACTAATCGCGACCCACCGCAAACGAAGGGGGTGGTCCCTTTTTTCCAGCCCGTAAACGCATACCCTCTGGCGCGTTGACAGGCGAAACAAAGGCGGCAATACCGACGAGGCCAGGGGGTGTAGCCGAATTTGTCCCGAAGGATACTACCCCGGCCTGCGATTGACCGTGGCGGAAGGCCGCCCTTATACTGGATTTTCGCGCCGGGAGAGGGTTTCCCGGCGTACCTCGTGTCTGCCTATGCCTTGTCGCCCTGTTGGCTGACAGGGTGCGGATTGCGGCTACGGCGGACAGGTTATTCCACGCGTCACTCCTTCGGGCTGCCGTCTGGAATTTGCGAGCTGCTACTGCTACAAACTTTATAGGGAGACGCTCGCCGCTTTGTGCGGCGCCACGAACTTATGAGCAGCATCAAGGCAACACTACTTCGCCCGGGCATGGTGATCATGCACGAGGGCGACCTCTATTCCGTTTTCAGCACGGAGCACCGCACGCCGGGCAACAAACGCGGCTCGATGCAGACGCGTATGAAGAACCTCCGCACCGGGGCAATTATTGACTACCGGTTCCGCGCGGAGGAATTCGTGGAGCGCGCTATCCTGGACGAGGTGGAATTCGAGTACCTCTACAGCGAGGGCGAAGAGTACTGCTTCATGAACACGGAAACCTACGAGCAGATGCACATGAACAAGGAAGAGCTCGGGGAGACCGTGTACTACCTGGTGCCCAACACAGTGGTGAAGATCGAATTTCACAACGAAAAGGCCATCGGCGTGGACCTGCCGGACACCATGGATTTGAAAGTGGTACAGACCGAGCCGACGCTGCAAAAGGCCACGGCCAGCGCGGTGATGAAACCTGCAACACTGGAAACGGGATTGGTGGTAAACGTGCCGCCGTTTGTAAATGAAGGCGACCGTATCCGCGTGGATACGTCGGAAGCGCGCTACGTGCAGCGCGTGGAATAGGTTCCGCCTCGGCAGACGAGGTGGCAAGGGAGCCCCGGAGCAATCCGGGGCTTTTTATTTTTTGGAAGACGGAAAACCGACACCCTGAAAACCGCAGGGTGCGGCACCCAACGAAAATTCAGGCACGGTTGGCGGCGCCTTTTTCGCCCGCGGGATGCGCGCCGAAGACGCGGGCGAAGATTTTGTCGACGTTGCGGAGCTGGCGCTGCAGGTCGAAGGTGTGCTCGAGCTCCTTGGCCGAGAGGAATTTGGTGATACGGGCGTCTTTGGCGACGCGATCGCGAAAACTTGCATCGGTTTCCCAGGCGGCCATGGCGTTTTCCTGGACAGCTTTGTAGGCGTCGTCGCGTGGCATTCCCTTTTCGACAAGGTCCTGCAGGAGCTGGCCGGAATAGACGAGACCGTGCGTGGACTCGAGATTGCGAAGCATGCGTTCGGGGAACACACGCATCTGACTGACGATTTGCGTCATTTTGGCGAGCATGTAGTCCACAAGGATGGTGGAGTCGGGGAGGATGATGCGCTCGACGCTGCTGTGCGAGATGTCGCGCTCGTGCCAGAGCGCGACGTTTTCGTAGGCGGCCACCATGTTGCCGCGCACGAGGCGCGCGAGGCCGCAGATCTGCTCGGCGGTTACGGGGTTGCGCTTGTGAGGCATCGCGGAGCTGCCGCGCTGTTCGCCGCCGAAATGCTCTTCGGCTTCGCGGACCTCCGTGCGTTGGAGGTGGCGGATTTCGAGAGCGATTTTTTCAAGCGTGGCGGCGATGAGCGCCAGGACACTGAGATATTGCGCGTGACGGTCGCGCTGGATGACCTGGGAAGCGACCGGAGTGACTTGAAGACCGAGCCGCTTGCAGATTCTTTCTTCAATATCCGTGCCGAGATGCGCGGCGTTGCCAACGGCGCCGGAGATTTTCCCGAATTCCATGTTGCGCGCAGCTTCGCGGTACCGCGCGATGTTGCGCTGATTTTCCGCGAACCAGTTGGCAATTTTCAGGCCGAAGGTGATGGGTTCGGCGTGGATGCCGTGGGTGCGGCCAATCTGCGGGGTGTGCTGGAATTCGTGGGCGCGCAGGTCGAGGATTTCGCCGAACAGGACGAGGTCGCGCTCGATGAGGCGCGAAGCGTCGCGGACGAGCAGGGCCTGCGCGGTGTCAACGACGTCGTTGGAGGTCATGCCGTAGTGCAGCCAGCGGGCGGTTTCTGGATCGCCGATCGATTCGCCCACCGCCATGGTGAAAGCGATGACGTCGTGCTTGACGCGGGATTCGATTTCGTTGACGCGATGGGCGTCGACCTTTGCGCGGGAGCGCAAGGCGGTGGCGGCTTCGCGCGGAACAAGGCCGGCTTCGGCAAGGGTATCGGCAGCGGCGAGCTCGACGTCTAGCCATTTCTGGTAGCGATTGGCGTCGCTCCAGACATGGCCCATTTCCGGGCGTGTATAGCGTGGAATCACGGGGAATTCTCCTGCAGGTACAAGGTAATGATAAGGCATTTGGGGCGGAGGGGCGAATCGCCGCCGGCTCAAAAACCGAAAATGGAAATCGCAAAATAGAAAAAGGGGAAGAGGAAGCGTGATCTGGGCGATTGGGCTGGGGTTGAACAAAGGCCACGCGGAAAAGGCAGGTGTCGACACGTCGGGTGGCAGGGATGCGTTAGCGGAGGAAGTCTTCGAGCTGGATGCGGGAGCCGGTTTTGGCGTCGCGGTATTTGACGATGACGGCGCAGGAGAGCGAGAGTCCCCACTTTTTTCCGACGGGATAGGAGACGGCACGAGAGCCGGGAATGACGACGGCATCCTCGGGGATGACAAGCGGGAGATCATCGGTGGCGGAATAGACCGCATCAAGGACCAGGTCGTAGACGGGAATCGAGCGGTTGAGGATCGTTCCGGTGCCCAGGACGGCGCGGCGCTTGACGATGGTGCCTTCATAGACGCCGGAGTTACCGCCAACGAGGACGCCATCTGCGATGATCACGGGGAGCGCGCCGACCGGTTCGAGGACACCGCCGATTTGCGAGCCGGCGGAGATGTGGCAGTCGCGGCCAATTTGCGCGCAGGAGCCGACCAGGGCGTGAGAATCGATCATGGTGTTTTCGCCGACGTAAGCGCCGGCATTGACGAACATCGGTGGCATGCAGATGACGCCACGGGCGATGTGCGCGCCGTCGCGGATGCTGGAGCCGCCCGGGACGATGCGGATACCGTCGGCGGAAGAAAAGGAATGAAGCGGAAAGGTAGATTTGTCGAAAAAGGGGAGCTTGGGCGCATCGACGGACATGTCGATGATCGTGCCCATGCGGAAGCCCAGAAGAATTCCCTTTTTCACCCAGGCGTTTACGCGCCAGCCGGTGGGCGAGGCAGTGTCGGGCTCCGCGGCGCGGATAGCGCCGCGATTCAGAGCATCCTTGAAAGAGGCGAAGAGGGCCTGATGCTCCACCGAATATGCGGCCGGTGGAGCATCGAACAGGTCTTCAATTTGTTTTTGCAGCATGAGCCCGCTCGACGAGGTTGAGCGATTCCAGCACAGCGCGAATGCGCGCGAGATTTTCGGGCTTGGGCGGCACGAGTGGCAAGCGCCAGGACGGCTCTAGCAATCCCATTTCGGCGAGCGCGGCTTTCACCGGGATGGGATTCGATTCGACGAAATTGATGTCCATCAAAGCGAGATAGCGATAGTGCAGGCGGCGGGCCTCGGCGAAGTCGCCGGAAAGCGCGGCCTGGACAAGGCGAGTCATCTCCGCGGGGATTTCGTTGGAAGCGACGGAGATGAGGCCACGGCCACCGAGGGCGATGAGGGGAAGGGTCATCGAGTCGTCGCCGGAGAGAACGAGAAAATCACCGGGAACCTGGCTGAGGATGGCGCCCATTTGCGTGATGCTGCCAGAGGCTTCCTTGATGCCGACGATGTTGGCGATTTGCGAGAGGCGGAGGACGGTGGGGGGTTCGATGTTGACACCGGTGCGGCCCTGGACGCTGTAAAGAATGATGGGGAGATCGACGCCCGCGGCGATAGCCTTGAAATGCTGATAGAGACCTTCCTGCGTGGGCTTGTTGTAATAGGGCGTAACGGAGAGGATGCCATCAGCGCCAAGAGATTTCAGCTCGCCGGCGAGGGCAATGACTTCGGCGGTGTTGTAGCCGCCGGCGCCGGCAAGGACCGGCACCTTGCCTTTGGCGAACTCAAGGGTGAGTTCGACGACACGAAGATGCTCAGCATGGGAAAGGGTGGGGCTTTCGCCGGTCGTGCCACAGGGCACGAGAAAGTTGATGCCCGCGTTGAGCTGGCGCCGGACGAGCGCGCGAAGGGCGGGTTCGTCGAGCGAGCCGTCGGTGCGAAACGGAGTTACGAGCGCGGTGCCGGTGCCGGTAAACATGGGTTGCTCCTTTGCGAAATCTGAATGCTGGCCGGGCTAAAGCCCGCGCCTCCAAAAACTAGCTACGAACTTTTGCTGCTCCCAGTTCAGAGACGATATCGCGAAATTCGAAGACACCCTTTTTTTCTTGCAACCATTGGGCGGCCTGAAGCGCGCCATGAGCATAGGCGTCACGGTTACGCGCGGTGTGCCGCAGGGTGATGGTGTCGGAAGTCGAATCGAAGCCGATTTCGTGCGTCCCGGTGTGCGAGCCGGCGCGATTGGCGGCCAGACTTAGCGAACCGGTGTAGCCCGCAGCCTTGATTTCATCGGCGAGTTTCTTAAGCGTGCCGGACATAGCGTCTTTTTTCGCGGAATGATGAATCTCCCAGCCCCACGCTTCGTATTCAGGGTGGCGCGAAAGGAGCGCCGCGGCGTTGGCAACGATCTGGAAAAAGTGATTCATGCCAATGGAAAAGTTCGGGCCGTAGAGGAGCGCGGCGCCGGAACGCTCGACACACTGGCGCACCTGCGGAAGGTGTTCGTACCAACCGGTGGTGCCGCAGACCGTGGTGACGCCGAGTCCGGCGAGACGGCAAAGATTTCCCGCCGCGGCCGAAGGCGTGCTGAATTCGATGGCCGTGGAGGCTCCGGCAAGGGTTTCGATGGAGAGCGCTAGAGCGTTCGCGCTGGTGAAGCGCGAGACGACGTGAAAGCCGTGCTGGGGGGCGAGTTGCTCGACGAGGCGGCCCATCTTCCCGTGGCCGATGATGGCGAGAGGGGCACTCATGCGTGGGCGGCTCCGGAGGTTTGCAGTTGGCGAACCATATGGGCGTAAATGTCGACGGCTGCGGTGAGTTCGGATTTGGGGATGCGCTCTTCGGCGGTGTGCGCGACGTGAATGCTGCCGGGGCCAATGAGGAAGGGTTTGCCCCAGGCGTCTTCGAAGGTGGGAATGTCGGTGGTGTAGGCGACAACGGTGGTGGGCAGGCCCGCGAGAGCCGAAAGATGCACGGCGGGGGTGTAGAGGACTTCGCGCGCCTCGATGTTGTGCCGGGCGGTGATGCGCAGGACGGTGTCTCGGATGGAGGACGGATCGGTAACCGTGCGAAACATGATTTCGGCGCGCGCTTCATCGGCGATGACGTTAGGGGCGCGGCCGCCGGAGAGGGTGCCGATATTAAGCGTGGCGGGGCCAAGCAAGGGGTCGACCGGCAGGGGAAACTCGCGGATTCTCTGCAGCGCATCGAGGAGCGAGTGAATGGCGGAGTGGCCGAGCTCGGGATAGGCGGAGTGGGCGAGTTTACCGCGCGCGATGAGTTCGTAACGCAGCGCCCCTTTCGAACCGAGAGCGAGCTGGTTTTCCGTCGGCTCGCCGTTGATGAGAAAACGGGAACCACGGGGAGTGGAAGCGGCGGTTTTCGCGCCGATGCTGTTGCGCTCTTCGCCGACGACGAAGAGCAAGGCGAAATTGCGCGTGCCGGAAGAGAGAAGAGATTCGGCGGCGGAGATCATGGAGGCGATGATGCCCTTGGCGTCACAAGACCCGCGGCCGTGAATGTGGGTCGAATCTTCGCGCGAGGGGAAAAACGGCGGCACGGTGTCCATGTGCGTGGAAAGCGTAACGACGGGGTCGCCAAAAGAGAGGAAGAGGTTGTCGCGATCCGGTGCGGCGTTCTGGCGCTCCAGGCGGGCGTTGTGTCTCGCGGCCAGCGGCGAGAGATGCGCAAAAAGATAGTCCGCCACGGTTTTTTCGTGGCCGGTGGTGGAGTCGATGTCCACGAGCGCACGGGTTAGCGCGAAAAGATCCATGTTCACCATTGACGCGGGAGGAAGACGAACCGAAAGGAGGGAAGCAGGACGGAATTGCCCGGGGCTGCCACCTCTCGATAGCGCTTCATCCGAATTTGCCGCAGCTGGAGCCGCAGCTACCGAATGACAGTGGACAGTCTTTCGAGCTGCCCCCCAACCGCGAAGGTTTCGTTTGCCGCCGCGATTTCGGCGAACCAGGTTTCCCCAGTGGCCCCTGGGCCAGGCCCCTTTCCCCGAGGACTCGCAACGAAAGCGAACCGCGCCGCGGGTACTGATGACCTCCGCACCTCTACCAAGAACCAGTTAAGTGTAAATGAAAAGGCCGGGAGGTGCCATTCGAAAATCGGAGAGCGGGAAGGGCGCGATGGATTGCAGTCGGAACACAGACGGAAACCTGTGCTAGCAGGAGCCGCGATTACAGCTGGAGGGGCTTGAGGGGAACGTGCTGGGAGGCGACGAGGAGTTCTCCGGTGAAGGCGGCTTCGGCGGGACGCCGGCCGAGAGCTTCTTCGGCAGAAAGGCGCGCGAGATCGGGATTGTTGTTTTCCTGGGAGATGTGCGCGAGGACGAGATACCGCGCGGAGGGATCGAAGCCGTCGGGATCGGCAAGGAATTCGCTGACGGCGTGATTCGAAAGATGCCCGGTGCGGGAAAGTACGCGCTGCTTGACGACCCAGGGGTAGGGGCCGACCTTGAGCATGTCGAGATCGTGATTGGATTCCAGGATCAGGCAATCGGTCTGGCGAAG
>DATFSI010000243.1:0-11861 GCA_035262705.1 Candidatus Acidiferrum sp.
TCCGGCTTGGTGGCAAAAAAGCTCTTGGCGTCCAATGAAGTGTTCCGCAAAAACTCGAACAGGGAGCCGTGAAAATTGTTGCTGCCGGATTTTGTGGTCACCAGGACCGTTGGTCCCGCGCGGGTGCCAAACTCCGCCGAGTAGTTGTAAGTCAACACTTTGAATTCCTGGACCGAATCAATCGAGGACAAAATGCCGAGGCCGCCGGCGGTCAATTCGTTGTTGTCGTTGCCGTCGAGGAGCCAGTCCGTGCTGTTGGCCCGGGAGCCGCCCACCGAGAGCGAGAACGAACCACGCGCGGAAACCTCGCTGCTGGGGCCTCCGTTGAAGAAGCTGTTCGGGTTGGTCTCCTGCGTGGTGCCCGGCGTAAGCGTGGCCAGTTGTACGAAGTCGCGGCCGTTCAGTGGAAGTTGTTGCACCTGCTGCTCGCTGATGACCTGCCCGAGCGTGGGGTTCGTGGTGGTAACAGCGACGGCGTCGGCCACCACCTCAACCGTGGAAGAAACCGAAGCGGGATTCAGCGAGTAATCAAGCTCGCGCGCTTCATCGATCTGCAGTCGAACGTCTCTAGATTCGCCGGGCTGGAAACCCTTGAATTCCACATGGACCGTGTATATTCCAACCGGCAGATAATTGACGATATAGTGGCCGGTCCCGTCGGTTTGTGTCTCGCGGACCGCCCCGGTGGCTTGCGCGGTCACCTTCACGCTTGCCCCGGCAATGGGTGACCCCGTGCTGTCTGTGACCGTTCCTGAAAAACTGCCGATGGCCTGTCCGTAGCTCAAAGGCGCGATGCACAGAGCTGCGAAAAAGGCCACGACCACGAAAAGAATTCTCTTCGTCATCTGACTTACCCCTTTTTGTCGGACCCTGGACTCAAGGCTTGAGAGCAATGCGGTCAACAAACTTTCCTCGAACGACCTTCACGCTGGGACTGAAGCACCCTGGAATCGCGGATAAAATAAAAAAGAACGACCGCCCGCGACTCCTCTTAAAAGTCCCCGGCGGCTCGAACGACGCTTTGAGTACGGGGAAAATATTGGAAAGAAATTACTTCCCAATCGCGGACCTGTCAAGCGGTGTTTGAGAAACCCTCTGGATTTCCGGGAGTTGCCATGTGCTACTCTTTTCCGGCAAACACCTCGTGCCATGTTTATCAAGTCCATCGCTTCGGTGCCCTCTTTCCTCTGCCTGCTGCTGGGGCTCTACCCAGGAGTCCTTCCAGTGGCGCAAAGCGCGCTCCCGGCTCGCGGAACTCCCCAGGAAGCAGCACCGGATGCCGATACGCATCTCGGCAAGGCCTACGAAGCAATGCGCAACGAGCGCTATGGCGACGCCGCCAGCGAATTCCGTGCGGCGCTGGCCATTGACGCCACCCTCGCCATGCGCGCCCGCTTTCCCTTGGCCATTGCGCTCTTTGAGGAGAAAGATTATCCGGCCTCGCGCGCCGAACTGCTCCAGGTGCGCAAGGAAGCCGGCGAACAGGCCGGAGTGTCTTACTACCTCGGCAGAATCGACCTCGAAGAGCAGCACTATGAGGGCGCTGTCGAAAACCTCTCCAAAGCCGCGGCCAAGCCGCCGTTTCCGGACACCGCATTTTATCTCGGATTGGCTTGCTTAAAGGCCGGCGACGAGCGCAACGCCGAAAAATGGTTCAAGGAAGCGGCTCGCGCGAATCCGGGAGATTCGCGCGCGGTCTACCAGTTGGCTACGCTTTATCGCAAACAAGGTCGCACGGAGGAGGCCAACCAGGCCTACGCGCGCACCAGGACTGAAAAATCTTCCAGTGACAAACTTACCCAACTGAAAGTCGAATGTGGCGAGGAACTTGCGCGCGGCCTTACGGAGAAAGCCCGCGCGCTTTGCGAACAACTCAACGATCCGGACGATGCGGCGAGATTGACGGCGCTCGGCACCCTCTATGGCCAACACGGGTTCCCCGAGGAGGCTCTCCCGCCCCTGCGCCGCGCCGCGGAGCTCTCTCCCGGCTCGCCGCAGATGCAATACAATCTCGCCTACACCTACTTCCAGTTGGGGCAGTTTTCCCAGGCGCGCGCGCCGCTCGAACAAGCCACGCACCGCTGGCCGGATCTTTTTCCGCTGAACGCCCTTTATGGAAACGTGCTTTGGAAGCTGGGCGACACATCGGGAGCCTACCAGGCACTGCGTGCCGCGCATAAATTGAATCCGGACGACAAACCCACCGAAGAACTTCTCTATAAGTCCACGGTCATCCTGGCCGACCAGGCCGAAATCCGGACGGCAACGGCCGATGCCATTCGTTATTGGAAGGAAGCGGCGAAACTTCGCCCCGCGCTGCCGGAACCACATAGCCGCCTCGCGGCGCTCTACACAAAAACGGGCCGCGCTCAGTTGGCGCGTCAGGAACAACAAGAAGCGGACCGTTTGACTGCTGCGCCTAACCCTTAAGCGGCTCCTGCTCAGGCGCACTCAGGAATATGGTGCAACAATGTGGCGGCCACCTTTGGGTGGCCACTTATGACCGCCCATTAGTGCAGAGATTTCGCCACTCCTTGCCCGTACTCTTTTGCCTTGGCGATGGCCGCCGGCTCATCCACGGTTAGAAGTTTGCCGTTCTTCAGCAGTGTTTTTCCGCCCACCACCACGGTCTGAATCTCGCTCGCCTTCAGGGCGTAGATGATCTGCGAGTAGACGTCGAACATCGGAACCGCGTTTGGTGTGTCCAGACCGATCACCACGAAGTCTGCCTTCTTGCCCGTTTCGAGCGACCCGATATGCTTTTCCATGTGCAAGGCGCGCGCCCCTTCGATGGTGGCCATTTCCAGCGCCCCTTTGGCTCCTAGTGCGCGCGGGTCCATGCGGGTAATTTTTTGCAGCTTTGCCGCCAGGTCCATCTCTTCCATCATGTTCAGGTCGTTGTTGCTCCCCGCCGGCCCGTCGGTGCCAAGCCCGACCCGGATGCCCGCCGCGCGCTGGTCCACCACCGGCGCCACCCCGCTGGCCAGCATCATGTTGCTTGATGGATTATGAACGCAGCCCACTTGGCGCTCTGCCAGAATCTTCATGTCCGTGTAGTCGGTCCAGATGCAGTGCGCCGCCAGCACGTCCGGTCCGAGCAACTCGATGCGTTCCAGATACTGCACCGGCGTCGTTCCATTTTTCTCCAGGCTGTCTGTGAACTCCTTGCGCATCTCGGAGACGTGAATCAGGATCGGGGCGTGGTACTTGCGCGCCATGGCCGCTGCTTCGTGTAGCGTTTTTTCCGAGCACGTATAAATGGAATGCGGGGCCACGGCCGCATGAATCAGCGGGTCGCCCTGCCACTTCTTCAGGAACTTTTCGGAGTACGCCGCCATTTCCGCGACGCTCTTGTTGTCGGGAACGGGGAAGTCGATCCACGTCTCCCCGAGCACGCCGCGCACCCCGGCCGCCTTGGTCTCATCCGCGATGGCGTCCTCGAAGTAGTACATGTCGGCAAACGTGGTGGTGCCGCTGCGGATCATTTCTGCCAGCCCAAGCCGCGTGCCCCAACGCACGTAGTCTTCGGTAACGTTGCGTGCCTCGGCGGGAAAGATGAACTTCCGCAGCCAGTCGTCCAGCGTGACGTCGTCCTTCAATCCGCGCATCAACACCATGGGAATGTGTGTGTGACCATTGATCAGCCCCGGGATGACAAGCTTCCCGCTGGCGTCCAGCGTCTCCTTCACGGTGAAACCCTTTGGAAAAGCGGTGGCCGGATCCTGCCCGATAGCCACGATTTCATCGCCGCGCACGGCTAGAAAGCCGTTTTCAATAACGCGGCGATCAGCGTCCATCGAGACGATGGTCGCGCCCTTCACCAGCAGGTCCACCGAAACGGCCTGCTTGGGCCGGTCTTGCGCAGAGACCCCGCCGGAAAAAAGGAGAATGACAGCGAGAAAAGGCTTTTGCTTGGAGAAATAGCGCGAGGGTTTCATCAGCGGGTCCTTGAAAAGAGTCACTACAGATTAGAAGAGTCGAAGGGTTTCGGAAAGAGCTGGCTCATCGGCAGCACTTCCACTTTGCCCTTGAGATTAGCCAGCACCACCGGAACGTCACCGCAAAACTCCCAGATAATCTGGCGGCACGCTCCGCACGGCGGGGTCAGCGTATCAGTGTCGGTAACCACCGCGATGGAATCGAAGTGGCGCTCGCCTTCGCTGATCGCTTTGAAAATTGCCACGCGCTCCGCGCACACGGTGAGCCCGTAGGTGGCGTTTTCCACGTTGCAGCCGGTGTAGATTTTGCCGGCGGGTGTGTACAACGCCGCGCCGACCTTGAAATTGGAAAATCTAGCATGAGCATTTTCGCGGACCTTGCCCGCTGCGGCAATGAGGGCGTCGTATTCAGACATAGCGTCTCCGGAGAATTACAAGGTAAGCAATTTAGAGCTGTGTTGCAATTTGCGGGATGACGGCACGCAGCAGACCGATGAACTGGCTCTTTACGCGTTCCGTGGTTTCCAGCACTTCTTCATGATTCAGCGGCTGATCCAGCACGCCGGCGGCGGCGTTGGTGACACAGGAAATTCCCAGGACCCGCATGCCGGAATGCCGCGCGGCAATCACTTCGGGAACTGTAGACATGCCGACCAGATCAGCGCCGATGGTGCGCAAGAAGCGGATTTCCGCGGGCGTTTCGTAGTTCGGCCCCGCCAGCGCGGCATACACGCCTTCGCCAAGCTCGATGCCAAGCTTGCGGCCCGCCGCATGCGTCAGTTCGCGAAATTTCTTGTCATATGCCGTGCTCATGTCTGGAAAACGCGGCCCGAATTTTTCTTCTTTGGGTCCGGTGAGCGGGTTCGCGGCCTGCAGATTGATGTGGTCGCTAAGGATCACCAGACGCCCCTGCGTAAATTCTTTTTTGATTCCGCCGGCGGCGTTCGTCAGGAGAACTGCCTTCACCCCCAGCCGCGAAAACACGCGAATGGGGAACGCGACTTCCTGTGGCGAATACCCTTCATAAAGGTGTACGCGACCCTGCATGCCGGCAAGGGCGATACCATCCACCTTGCCGATGACGAGCTGCCCGGCGTGACCCACGGCCGTCGAGCGCGGAAAGTGCGGGATTTTTGCATACGGGATGCGCGTGGCGTCCGCGAATTCGTCGGCGAACGCGCCGAGCCCGGAACCCAGCACCAGCGCAATTTGCGGCCGCAACCTGCTTTTCTTCTGAATAAAGCGCGCCGCTGCCTCCGCGAGCACAAATTGCGCGCCGACCTTCCTGCTCGCCGAGCGCTTCGCCGCTACGCTCATGAAAGAATTCCCACGATGCACGCGGACATCAGGTTGGCCATGGTTCCTGCCAGCATGGCGCGCACGCCGAATTTCGCGAGCTGTCCGCGCTGTTCGGGCGCCAGCGCGCCGATGCCGCCAATCTGAATGCCGATGGAGCTGAAGTTGGCAAAGCCGCACAACGCAAATGTTGCAATCGTAAACGAGCGGGGGTCGAGCGCATCCTTCATCGGACCAAGCTGGCTGAAGGCCACAAATTCGTTGATGACCATGCGCGTCCCCAACAGGTTGCCGATTTTCGCGGCGTCATGCCAAGGAATACCGATGAGCCACGCCACGGGAGAGAAAATCCACCCGAACACTGTCTGCAGGCTTTCGGGAAACCAGCCCATGTGCGGCCAGCTGTGAATGCCGCCCATCATGGCGTTCAGCAGCGCCAGCAGTGCAATAAACGTGATGAGCATGGCGCCGACGTTGAGTGCGAGATGGAGTCCATCGACCGTGCCGCGCGCAATCGCTCCGAGGATATTGGACTCCTTTTCCATCTGCGGCATTTCCACGCGCCCCGCGGTGAGCGATTGTTCGGTTTCAGGAACCAGCATTTTAGCCATCAGCAGCGTGCCGGGCGCGGTCATGATGACGGCCGTCAGCAGATTTTTTGGATCCGCACCGCCCACCTGGATGTATCCAGCCATCATCCCGCCGGAGATATGCGCCATGCCGCTGGTCATCACGCACATGAGTTCGGACTTGGTCAGCTTGGGCAGAAACGGACGGATAGTCAGCGGCGCTTCGGTCTGTCCCATGAAGATGCTTGCGGCGACGTTCAACGATTCTGCGCCGCTGGCGCCCATGATGCGCGTCATTAGCCAGGCGGCGGCCCGGATGATGAGCTGCATGATCCCTAGGTGATACAGCACGGCAAAAAACGCGGCGATGAAGATGATTGTGGGCAAAACCTGGAACGCGAAATTGAATCCAAGTCTCGAAAGTTCTTTTGGCATGCCGAGCTCGCCAAAGACAAACTGCGATCCGGCATAGGAGAAGCTCAGCAGCTTGTTGGCCCCGGCGCCCAGAAAACTGAAAAGTTTCCCTCCAAATGACGAGCGCAACACGAAATACCCGAGGGTGAGCTGCAGGCCGAGGCCCCAGAAAATAGTTTTGGCCTGAATGGACTTGCGCGAGGTCGAGAAGAGATACGCCGCCCCGACAATCGCAAGCATGCCCAGAATTCCGGTAAATCTTCCCATTCCGTCTCCTTCGTTACGCGTCCAGCGGAAGAAAAATGACCTAGCCGCCGATGATGCGTCGGATTAAAGGACGTGCTGGCGGCTTTGTATCACCAATCTGGTAGCTCGCTGCAATCATTTTTTGCGCGGCCGGGAGCTGCGCGTCGGCGTTGTAGGAAATCGTCGCCAGCGGTTCGCCGGCCTGCACGCCGTCCCCGATGCGCTTGTGAAATTCAAGTCCGACGCCTAAATCCAGCTTGTCTTCCTTTTTCTCGCGGCCGCCGCCGATCATCGCTAGCGCAATGCCCAGGTCCAGACAGTTGATGTCCTCGATGAAGCCGGACGCGCCGCTTTTCACATCTAGCCGTCCACGCGCCGAGGGCAGCAGGGAAGTGTCGTCAATCGCGCGCGGATTCCCGCCCTGTAAGCGAATACATTCGCGGAATTTCTCTAGCGCCTTGCCGCTGCGCACCATTTCCACCGCCAGCGTGCGCCCCTGCTCCACGGTTTTCGTACGCTCGCCGAGAAGAAACATCCAAGCGGAAAGTTCCAGGCTCAAGTCGCGCAAATCGGCGGGGCCCTGTCCTTGCAGCACATGAATGGACTCGATCACTTCGTTCGAATGCCCGGCGGCGCGCCCCAGCGGCTGTCCCATGTCCGTAATCAGCGCCACGCACTTCTTGCCCATGCGTCTTGCGGTTTCGGCCATCACCTCCGCCAGCGCAACCGAATCCTCTTCCTTGCGCATAAATGCGCCGGAACCCGTTTTTACGTCCAGCACCAGCCCGTCAATTCCCTCCGCCAGCTTCTTGCTCATGATCGAGGCGCAAATCAGGCCGATGTTTTCGACCGTCGAGGTGGCGTCGCGCAGCGCGTAAATCTTTTTGTCTGCGGGAGCGATTTCCCCGGTCTGCCCGATCAGCGCCATCCCGCATTCGCGCAGCACGCGCTTGAAATCGCCCAAGCTCAGGAAGGTGTTGAAGCCGGGAATGGCTTCAAGTTTATCAAGCGTGCCGCCGGTATGCCCCAGGCCACGTCCGCTGATCATCGGTACGGCGAGTCCCCCGGCGGCCACAACCGGCGCCAGGATGAGAGAAGTCTTATCGCCCACCCCGCCCGTCGAATGCTTATCCACTTTCTTGACCGGCAAGTACGAGTGATCCATCACCTCGCCCGAATGCAGCATGGCCTCGGTGAGCGCGGCAAGTTCCGCGCGCGAAAAGCCGCGAATCCACGCGGCCATCAGCCAGGCCGCCATCTGATAATCAGGAATCTGATCGTGGGTGTAAGCGGAGACGAGGTAGTCGATTTCCTCGCGGGAGTGTTCCCCGGAATCCCGCTTTTTTCTGATCAGGTCAACGGCACGCATGCGATTGAAGGCGTTTGCGAGACTAGCATTGGCCTAGAGGCGCGTCAACGCGGTGCGGCCCGCGCGCCTGCGGCGTTGCTTGCAGACTGCACACAAGAAAGAACTCACCCGGCACAAGGTTTTCAATCGGCGTAACCTTGGCCTTCGGCTGAATGAACAGCAAGCACCGTGGGCGGTGCCGCGAAAATAAGCCAGCCATGTCCCGCATCCACAGAACGCAACTTCAGTACGTCACGAAAGAACCGGCGAAGGGCGTCAGGGTCTTTGCTGTAGAAAATCGTGTGCATGCCGCCAATCATGAGGAACCTCCTATGGGCGGTCTTCGCAGACGATACCAGCGGGCGAGGCTATGGCGGAGAGGCACTTGATTGTCAGCGAACTGGAGGAATCCTATCGCACAAAAACGTCGCAATCCGGGTTGCTCGCTGAGCACGGCGTGATATAGTTTCGCGTTTACTTGCGAGGTGAGGAAACAGATGGGCAACACACCAAGGATTGCCGTAGTGGGCAGCGCTAATGTCGACCTGACGACGTTCAGTGACAAATTCCCGCGCCCCGGCGAAACCATCTTCGGCCAGAAATTCGACCTGGGCTTCGGTGGCAAAGGCGCCAATCAAGCCGTTGCAGCGCGCCTCTGCGGAGCCGACGTTGTGATGGTTGCCAAGGTTGGGAACGATCTCTTTGGCGAGGCTACGGTAAAGAATTTCGCTTCCCTGAGCATTGATACCGCTCATGTGCGCATCGTGGACGGCGTCTCCAGCGGCGTGGCGCCGATTTTCGTAGAGCCCAACGGCCAGAACCGCATCATCGTGGTGAAGGGCGCGAACGATACATTGAAACCCGCCGACGTGGACGCGGCCGCCGATGCCTTGAGGAAAGTGCAGACGATTGTGCTGCAATTTGAAATTCCCCTGGAGACGATTGCCTACACGGTGCAATTCGCCAAAAAGAACGGCATTCGCTGTATCGTGAATCCCGCGCCGGCACAGCCGATCGACGCAAGGCAGTTGAACGCTGCGGATTATTTCATTCCCAACGAAACCGAAGCCGAAGTGATTACCGGCCTGCCGGTGCACTCGGTCGACGAAGCCAAGAAATGCGCAGCGGCACTCTTGCAACAGGGATTCCGCAACGTGATTCTCACGCTGGGAAGCCGCGGGGCGTTGCTGGCTTCGCCGGAGGGCAGCGAGGTGATTGCACCCTTCAGCGTCACGCCAGTAGACACGACCGGAGCCGGCGACGCCTTCATCGGCAGCTTCGCCGTGTTTCTGGCCGCGGGCCTGCCGGAAAAAGACGCGGTGACGCGTGCGAATTTGTACGCGGCGCTTTCCACCACGCGCGTGGGCACGCAAAAGTCGTTTCCCGCGCATGCGGAATTCACCGCGGAGTGGAACAAGCGCGGCGGCAAGGCCTAACGGGTTTTGAGCAACAGGGGAAGGCTGCAGTAACACAAAGGAGCCTCAATGTTTGTTCTCCACAGTTACGCGTGGGCGGTAGTCTTTTGCGTCATCACCATGTTCTGCTGGGGTTCGTGGGCCAACATGCAGAAACTCGCCAGAAAAGGCTGGCGCTTCGAGTTACTGTATTGGGACTACACCCTCGGTGTGCTGGCGCTGACCTTGATTCTGGGCCTCACGCTGGGCAGCAACGGCATGGCGGGGCGTCCGTTTCTTGAGGATCTGGGGCAAGCGTCGCATGCCAGCATTCATTCCGCGCTGATCGGCGGCGCGGTTTTCAATCTGGCGAATATCCTGCTCGTCGCGGCGATCGACATCGCGGGCATGTCAGTGGCGTTCCCCGTAGGTATCGGGTTGGCGCTGGTTCTGGGCGTGATCCTGAATTACCGCGCGAATCCAGTTGGCAACCCAACACTCCTTTTCGGCGGCGTGCTTCTCGTAGTTCTGGCTATCGTCATCGATGCCGTCGCGTACCGGAAGATTCCCGGTTCGGCGGCGGGCGTCAGCACTAAAGGGCTCCTGCTTTCGCTGGCCTGCGGCGCATTGATGGGATTCTTCTATCGCTTCGTGGCTGCGGCCATGTATCCGGATTTTGCCGCACCGGAGCCGGGCAAGCTGGGCCCCTATGCCGCGGTCTCTGTTTTCGCCGTGGGAGTTTTCCTCAGCAACTTCATCCTGGGCACGATCATCATGAAAAAGCCGTTTGTCGGTGAGCCCGTCTCCTTCACCGATTATTTCAAGGGCGCGCTGGTCTCGCACCTTGCCGGCTTTGTCGGCGGAATGATCTGGGGCGTGGGAATGTCGTTCAACATCATCGCCGCCGGCCGCGCTGGTTTTGCCATTTCCTACGGCCTCGGACAGGGGGCAACGATGGTCGCCGCATTCTGGGGCGTCTTTATCTGGAAGGAATTCAAGGCTGCACCCAAGGGCACTAACGCACTCATTGGCGCGATGTTCGCTTTCTTCTTGGTCGGACTGGCGCTGATTATTGTGGCCAGGACAACTTGAAGAACGAAGTAAAGAAGCAACGAAGTTTAACCAAAAGGCGGCAAGCAAATGATGCGCCCAGTGAATTGGAAAGTGTTGGCAGTTCTGTTTTTCGCAGCTTGCGGGTCACTCACGCTGGCAGCGCCGCGCAAGGTCGTCATTGACACCGACCCCGGCACCGACGACGCAATGGCCATCATGCTGGCGTTGCATTCGCCGGAATTCGACGTGCGTGCGCTGACCGTGGTTCCCGGCAACGTCACCGCCGCGCAAGGCCTGGACAACGCGCTGCGCATGGTTTCGCTGGCTAATCGCTGCGACGTGGCTGTCGCCGCGGGCGCACAGCATCCCTTGTTTCAAAAATTGATCACCGCGGAGTTCTGGCACGGCAAGAACGGTCTTGCCAACGTGGAACTTCCCCCCAGCAAATGCAAGGCGGACCCGCGCTGGGCTCCGGACCTGATCATCGAAATGGTGCATGCGAATCCGTACGAAATCACGTTGATCCCCGTCGGGCCGCTTACCAACATCGCGCTGGCCCTGCAAAAGGATCCTTCCATTGCCAAACTCGTCAAAGAAGTCGTCATCATGGGCGGCTCGATTTCCGGCGGCAATGTGAACGCCGCCGCCGAAGCGAACATTTACAACGATCCCGAAGCTGCGCAAATCGTGTTTCAGGCCGGCTGGCCGCTCACCATGGTGGGGCTGGACGTGGGCGACAAAACCCTGCTCACCCGCAAACATATCGAAGCCCTCAAGAAAAACCCCGGCCCGGTGAGCGATTTCATTTATAAGGTGGCCGACTTTCTGATTGCACTCAGCGAAAAGTTCGGTTCTCTCGGCACGCCTATGTACGACCCGTTGGCCGTCGGCGTGGCCCTTGATGCCACGCTGGTGAAGGCGCCGCTGATGCACGTGGACGTCGAAACGCGCGGCGAATTCTCGCGCGGCGAAACCGTAGCCAACCGCCGCGGCGAAGTCGAACGCAACGTCCTGCATCATTTCCCGGATGGCGACCGCTACGTGATTGAAGCCGTGGACAAGGTTGAGCCTAACGCCAAGGTCTGCACCGAGGTGGATGCGGAAAAGTTCCTGCAGACGTTCGTCACCCGCATTCAGGGCAAGTAGCGGGGCACCGGGCGATGGGACGAAGGAGATTTCTCAAGGCCTTGGTAAAAACGGCCGCTGTTTCACGGCTGAGTCCTCTAATGCTGCTTGCCGGCGCACCGGAAAATCCGGCAGGTGCGGGATCGAAAGAGATTATGCACTGGCCAAAACCGAATGGAAGTCCTGTCCTGGAAAGCTTGCGTTACGCTATTGAAACCTCCCGCGATGTGGGCACCAATTACGACAAAGTTGTCGAAGTCGCCTCCTGGATGGCTTACGAAGAGCTGCCCATGCCCGAATACGCGCTGCCATTCGGTCTTAGCGGGGGCGACACGGACACAGCTATCGATTTTGTGATGGTGTCCGACCTCATCGACACCGCGTTCACGGATTTCGCCCACCACGAAAAGTTCCAGGTGGATTATGCCGGGCGCCACTGGTCGGACTCGGAAGCGGAATTCGCTTGCATCAAGCGCGC
>DATFSI010000244.1:0-13452 GCA_035262705.1 Candidatus Acidiferrum sp.
GCCTTCTCCAGGGATGAGCGCGTCTTATCCACTGCAACTTTGCGCACAATGCCACCCTTGAATCCGGTCAGGCCTGCCTGCTGCGAGCCTTTCATCGTAATCAGATAAAAGCCGGGATGATCCGGATGTTGCGTGTCCTTGATGCAAACCGTCAAGTCCAGCGCGGATTCAAAGTAATGGCTGGCGTAAAGCTGTTTCACGGCCACGGCATACGCCGGCTTGTCGGGAGAGGTTCCTCTGTAGATCGCGGCTTGCACTAGGCGGATCGTCGGCTTCAGACCGAAGTTCACTTTCTCCCAATAGAACCGAGATTCGATGCCGCTGGCCTCCGCTTTGGGATAATTCAGGAGGTATTCGCGCAATTCGGGCAAATAAACAGGTAGGGCTTTCGAACGGTTCAGCAAAGACGCAAACGTTTCGGCGACAACCGCGGGATGATTCTTGTCGCGATAGGTTCCCAGCGCTGCATTGCCCCCCTGCTTGTAATTCTCGAGGGCTTGTAAGGCCATCTGTTGCGCCTGGCGGTTCGCCTGATCGTTGGCGTCTGGCGCAGACCAGTTTACGGAGCTGTGGAACTCCTCCATCGCCTCACTCGGCAATTGCACCTCGCAATGCCCGGGCTTGCAGTTTTTCAGCTGTTTGAAATCTTCTTCGTCTAAGGCGAAGCCGGTAAGGTCGGAAAGCTGCGGCGGATCGCTAAACTCCCGAATGGCGATATAGCTGGGCAGTTTGCGCAGTGCGTCGATATCGGATGCGAACTTTAAGTAGCGCTCCGGAGTGGAGTTGACGTACACGGCGCCGAAAACAAAAACCTGGTCGGCGGTGGGAGAATCGAGGATCTTCGCGACCGCTTTTCCGTCGCGAATTTGACGAATCTGTTCGTCATTGAGGTCAATGAACTCGCGAAAGAACTTATTGGGTTCGGCGGAATTGTCTGTTGCTTGTATTCCACTTTGGGCGAAAGGAAAGAAAACTAAACCGAACAACGCCAGCCTGGGAATTCCTCTGCGCATGAGCAACCCTCCGTTGGCAAGTATTGCCCGATTGTGCTTTGTTCTCCCGCTTCGGCTGCTCGCTTATGCCGCTGCATGCCTGCCGGCGGCGTCCCGCTCGAGTTCTTCGGCCAGAAGAGTGACGCCAAGGCTGCAAGCCTGCACGCCTTGCACGACGCCAAGCTTCAGAACCTCCATAATCTCGCCTACGGTGGCGCCGGCCTTGAACGCGTTTTTGATGTGCTGCCGCGTGAAGTGGCCAGAAGCGTGCACATTGTGAGAATCGAACGCGAGCAGCAGAAGCTCCAGCTCCTTTGCGGGAAGAGGATTTCCCGTATAGAGCTGTGCGACCATAGCCATGTAGTGGTCCGTCCAGGCCGGGTCCAGGAACAGCAAGGCGTCCCATTCGTCATTCCAGTGGCCAAGCGCTTTCATTTTTTCCACGCCCGGCGTGGCTTTTCCCACTTTCTCCAAACGCTTCTTTCGCATTGCACCGAAGTCTTCCAGGCTGCCCACGCTGGCTTCCTGCAAAAGCAGAGGTGCGTTGAAACTGCCGTAATGGATAGACATAACCGACGCGATCTTGAGAATGAACAGGATCTCCTGCCGGCTAGCGCCTGCCGCAAGGGCCGCCCGAATGTGACGGCTGGTGGCCGCTGGGTTCAGGTTTGTTTGGGAAGCATTCAAACCGATGCTCACCAATTCGATAAACTTCGTGGGCAAACAGCCATCGGTCCAGGGATTGCTGGTGATGTTCACCGCCTGTTCTGCCCAGGCGGGATCCCATTCGCGCAGTTTGTTCAGTGCCATCACCCACGGGCTTTCCGGTTGCTGACTTGCCTGACTGCTTTCCGTAGCCATATTTTTCCCTTTGACCCGCCTTCGCCAATCAAGGCTTCTTTGGGCATTGGATGAGCGGGCATCTCAAATGATGCTTTTTGTCCAGTTCTCTGATTGGGGATTAGAGGGCAACCGGCTCGACGGGCACGCGCAAAAATTCATCCTTTTCTCGGCAGAAGCATCCAATTGCGTAGAACGCACCGCGCCCTCATGTGCCAATTTTGTTGCAACTAGTTCTTTTTCATGCTATTTGCACGCTTCAGTCGCTATTTCGAGATGCTTTGAGGCGATGTCCTGAGACACAGAAAAGGAGTTTCAACTATGGCCGCTAGTAGTCCGTCTCCGGCCCCCGCAGTGAGCCCATCACCGGTGCCGGCCGCACCAAAAGCAACGACAAGTTGGCCATGGCTGAAATATTTAACGCCCATCTTTGTTGTCCTGCTCGCCGCCGCGGTGCTGATTACGCTGACGCGCAACTGGAATGCCTGGGAAGGTGCGAAGGTCGAGCAGGTGACCGACGACGCGTTTGTGCGGGGGGACCTGACGCCGCTGAGCACAAAGGTCGCGGGCATTGTGCGGAACGTGAAGGTTTCCGACTATCAGCACGTCCGCGGCGGAGATCTGCTCGTTGAACTTCAGGATGACGACTATCAGGCGCAGGTGGCGCAGGCGAGCGCCGCAGTGGAAGCCGCCAGAGCAGCCATCGAAAACAACCGCAGGCAGCGTGAACTGCAAGACTCTCGCATTCAACGCGCGCTCGCAGGAATCGACCAGGCCAAAGCGCAAATCACCGCCGCCGAGGCTGGCATACAGGCCGTGCAAGCGGACGTGATCCGGACGCAAGCAGAGCGTGCACGGCAGGAGGCCCTGTTGGCGACGCAATCCGCGACGAAGCAAAAGGTGGAGGCGGCAGTCGCCGATGAGCAACGGTTTGCGGCGCAAGAAGACAGCCGTAAAGCCGACCTCGAGCAGGCGAAGACAGCGTTGCGCAGCAACGAAATCGCCGTGGAATCAGAACGCCGCAGCAAGGCGGTTCTGGAATCGCAGGAGCAGCAACTGATCGCGGACCTGCATGCGAAAGAGGCTTCGCTGGCGGTGGCCAAGATCAATCTGGGGTATACGAAGATTGCCGCGCCGGCCGACGGAACCGTCGGGGAACGGCAAGTGCGGCCTGGGCAGTTGGTTTCTCCGGGAACCCAGGTGTTGACGTTTGTGGCGGAGACAAAATGGGTGCAGGCAAACTACCGCGAGACGCAGCTCACCAACATGAAAATCGGCGATGCGGCGGAGATTCGCATTGATCAGTACCCGGGAAAGGTCTTCCGCGGGAAAGTGCTGGAAATCGCACCGGCCAGCGGCTCGCAATTTGCGCTGCTACCTCCCGACAACGCTACCGGCAATTTCACCAAAGTGGTGCAAAGAATTCCGGTGAAGATTGCGTTTGACGATGCGAACCAGGCCCGTGGTTTGCGCCCGGGCTTATCCGTGGTGGCCGCCGTACGCACGAAGCAGTGACCGGAGCACGCGATGGCTTCCCAGGCTGCAGTTCTTCATCCGCCTAGCAAACAACAGATAGCGCAAGCCATTGGCCGAACGCTGCCGGCGGAGCTTTCCCAGAGTCCGCTGGTGGGGATTCTGGGCGTGGTGCTAGGGGCGGGAATCGTCACGTTGACCGGCCGCATGCTCACACTGGGCATTCCCGATCTCAAAGGAGCTCTTGGTATTGGTGTTGATGACGGCGCCTGGATCAGCAGCGCGTACAACGTCGCGCTGATGTTCATCGGACCGTTCACGGTGTATGTCGGCGGCTTGCTGGGCCCGCGGCGCGTGCTTCAGTTCGCCGCGGTCACTTTCACTCTGGTCTGCCTTTTCTTACCGCTGATTCACAGCTACAGCCTGCTTCTGACCGCCCTGGTGATTGCGGGATTGACCTCGGGAACCTTTTACCCGCTGACGTTGACCTTCGCACTAAAAAACATTCCGCCGCGTTTTCTACCTTTCACGCTGGCGCTCTATGCCACTTCGGTGGACTTTGCAGTGAATATCGCGCCGTCCCTTTACGGCTGGTATCGCGAGCATCTTTCCTTCCATTGGATGTTCTGGAATTCGGCGCTGATCACGCCGTTCATGATCCTGTGCATTCACTACGGAATTCCTCCTCCGCCGCCGCGAAAAAGCGCGGGGCCGCCGAGCTTCGCGGGTTTTCTTTACGCCAGCGCCGGATTCGCGCTGTTGTTCGCCGCGCTGGATCAGGGACAGCGGCTGGACTGGTGGCGCTCCGGCCTTTTCAATGGACTGTTCTTCAGCGGGATGGTTTTTCTGCTGGCCTCGCTTGTTCGACGTTTGCGGAGCCCGAACCCGCTAGTGGATCTTCCGTACCTGAGGCAATGGAACACCATCGTGCTTGGGGTGGCTCTGGGTTTTTTCCGGTTCTGCCTGCTGGCGACGATTATCCTGATTCCGCAGGCGCTGGCGATTCACGGCTTTGAGGCAAACCAGATCGGGCCGGCGCTGGTGTGGACGGCTTTGCCGCAGATCCTGATTGCCTGTATCGCCGCGCTGCTCCTGCTGCACCAGGTGGATTCGCGTTTTTTGATGGCCGCGGGATTCACCTGCATCGCTATCGCGTGCATCCTGAACGCGCACTACACCGCGGCCTGGTCGGCAGAAAACTTCTACCGCACGGAATTGCTGATGGGCATGGGGCAATCGTTTGCGTTCATCGGCTTGGTCTCCACAATCGTTTTGCAGGCGATTTTTTCGGGTGGACTTTCCAAGCCCCAGGACGCGCTCACCTTTTCCGCTTTTTTTCATATTATTCGCCTTCTGGGCGGGCAGATGGGAGTGGTGCTCATGGGGCACTACATTGCGGTGCGCGAGCGCGTGCACTCGAACCTGCTCGGCTTGCATGTGCAAGGCGGCAACTGGCTGGATGAGGCTTCCATCCGCCAGATGACCGCAGGATTCTACGCCAAATCTTCCGGACTGGCTGCGGCTACGGGGCGCGCGGTTGGCGTGGTGAACGGCCGCGTGCGTTTGCAGGCATACACCCTGACTTTTATCGATGGATTTCACCTGATCGCCTGGGCATGCGTGATCGCGCTTCTGCTGATTGCGCTGCTCCACAAATCGCCGTTGAACTATGGCGAACTCGGCTTCCCGGACGGCGAAGCCGCGGCAAAAGAGAGGACAAAGTCATGACTCGACGCACTTCACTTTTTTGCGCCGTGTTTTCCCTAATTATCGTTTCCCGGCTCGGCGCGCAAGAAGCCAAAACGCTTGAGGCCCGCCGCATCACCTTGCAGGAAGCGGTGCAGCTGGCGCTCAAGCACAATCACGTCGTGCGCATTGCCGCCTTCGGGGTGCAGGAGAAGGAGCACACCAAGGATGTTGCGCGCAGCGCGTATTACCCTCTCCTGCGGAACGACACCTATCTCGTGCAAATTACGGACACGCAGTTTGTCGGTATTCCCGCCGGAAGCTTGGGAGTGGTTGGCGGCACGCTGCTTCCGGAACGCACCATCATCCTGAACCAGGGTGGCCACACGCTGACTACCAGCGGAACCTCCTTGACCCAGCCGCTTTCCGAGCTTTGGAAAGTCAAATCGGCGAATGATGTTGCTGCCGCGGAACTAAGCGAATCGCGCAGCAAAGCCCACCAGACGGAAAACGAAGTGGCGCTGCGAGTTCACCAGCTCTATTACCGCATCCTGGTTCTGCAATCGCACAAGGAAGCCGCGTCGGCCAAAATCGAGGCCAATGACGCGCTGCAGGCCGAGCGCATGCAGCAAGTGAAATTCGGCAGCACGCTCGAGGAAGAAGCCATCGAGAGCCGTGCGCAGTCGCTGGAAGCGAAGCAAGACCTGCTGACGACGGATTTGCAGCTTGCGGACCTGACGATGCAGCTGAACGATGCCATCGGCCTGCCCTTGAATACGCCTTTGACGCTGGACCCGGCCGTGAAGCAGGTGGCCAACACCTGCGAGCGCGAAAAGTGCCTGCGTACAGCGCTCGACTCGCACCCAGAGATTGCGGAGGCGCGAGCCACAGTGGAAAAAGCGTCCGCCGCCGAACGGTTGGCGAAACGCCAGTACATTCCGGACGTGGAAGCCTTCGCCCGCTACAGCTATCAGAACCAGGTTCCGTTCCTGGTGCACAACTTCGGTACTTTTGGCGTGCACTTTGGCTACGACCTTTTTGACGGCGGCCGCAGAAATGCGGCCATCGCCGAACGCAAGGCTCAGGTGTCGCAGGCAGAAGAGAACCTGGCACGCGTGAAGGAAGAGGTGGAGCTTCGCGTGCAAACCGCTTACAACAAACTGGAACGCACCCGCCAGATGATGAAGGTGTCCGAGCAACTCCTAGCGTTGCGAACAGAATCGCACCGCGTTTCAGTCGAGCAAGTCCAAGAAGGCAGCGCGCTTCGTTCGCAAGCCGATATGGCCGCGGCCCGCGAACTGGAAGCCAAGACCATGTTCCTGCAGTCGCAACTGGAATATATCCAGGCCAATGACGAAATGACGGAAGCGATGGGACAGACGCCAGAGTAAGGGGTATTCCCCCCCTTGTTGCATCCCAAAAATGCAGGGTATTAGCGCATCGGGTAGACTAAGAAGATGCGCGTGCGGCTGATCGCATTGGACATTGACGGAACGCTGCTCAGCAACCGTTTTACGGTCTCCGAGCGAAACCGCGAGGCCATTGCGGAGGCGACGCGGCGGGGCATCGAAGTGGCGCTGGTCACCGGGCGGCGGTACGACTTCGCCATGCCGGTGGCCCGGCAAATCGATTCGCCATTGACAATGATCGTGAATAACGGGGCCCTGGTGCGCACCAAGGATGGCGAAACCCGGCTGCGCCATCTGCTGGCGCGGGAAACGGCGGGGCGCGTCCTGGAAGCTACCTTGCAGTGGCGTGAGACCGCGTCGGTAGTGTTTGATCGCCCCCTTGCCAACCAGGTGGTGGTCGAAAAGATCGATCTCGAAGACGGTATTCGAGGCGCGTATTATCAGCGCAATTTGCAATTCCTGGGGGAGGCCAGGCCGCTCGAAAGCTGCCTGACGGAAGATCCCATCCAGGTCATGCTTGCGGGTCCCCTCGAACCCATGCGGGCAGCCGAACAAGCCCTGCGTGGCGTCCAATTCACAGAGGAGTTCTCGCTCGCGGTCACTGTTTATGAAGCGAAAGACTTTTCCATGATCGACGTGATCAATCCGCGTATTTCCAAGGGCACGGCACTGGCCGAATGGTCGGGGCTGCGCGGCATCTCTCCTCAGGAAATCCTGGCCATCGGGGACAATCACAACGACGAGGAGATGCTATCCTTCGTGGGAATACCGGTGGTGATGGAGAATGCAGTGCCGGAACTGAAAGCTCGCGGGTGGCACGTGACGCATACGAATGATGAAGACGGCGTGGCCGCGGCTATCGAGCGGTTTGCATTGCGGGAGACGCCGGAATGCGCGTGAAGGGTTTAGTCCTTGCGGCGGTGGCGGCGGGTGTGCTGGTTGCAGCGCCCGCAGCACGCGCCGACTATGTGGTATTGCGGAACGGCGCGCGGTTGAACGTAACCGGCTATGAAATTTTGGGCGACAGATACCGGCTGCACCTGCAAGGCGGGGTGGCCGAGGTGCGGGTGGATGAGATTGCGGCGATCGAGCCGGAAGAGATTTTCGAGCCCACCACGGAGCCGCTGACGGAAAAGACGCCATACCAGAAGCTGATTCTGGCGGCCGCTTCGCGGTACCACCTGGATCCCGACCTCATCCATTCCGTGATAGCGATCGAGTCCAATTTCGACCCGAAGGCGGTTTCGCCGAAGAACGCACGCGGGTTGATGCAACTGATGCCGCGCACGGCGGAGGTTCTCGGCGTGAAGGATTCGTTTGACCCGGAGCAGAATATTGACGGAGGAACGCGATATTTGCGCGACCTGATGGCCAAGTACAAAAGCAATTTGACGCTGGCACTGGCCGCCTATAACGCCGGGCCGGACAGCGTGGACAAGTACGGGCATCGTGTGCCGCCCTATCTGGAGACAATGAAATACGTGCAGCGGATCACGAAGACGTATGCGAAGTTGAAAGCGAGAGCTTCGGGGCCGGGAAGTTTGCCTGGGATTTCCTTGAACTAAGAAGCGCGGGGAGGCACCCGAGAAGAGCAGAAAATCTGGCGCCTTCGGATCCTAAGACCCACCTCACAACCCGAGGATGGGGCACCCTCAAGTTCATTGTTTCGTGGCGTCAGGGCGGGCGCACTGGCAGGAGTGCCTGTGCCATAGTTTGCAAGGCGATTATTGGGGCGTGGGGGAGGTTTGGCCCAGAGGGGGCTGCTGGCCGGAGCCGGGACCGAGGGCGCCGGGATTGCCTGTGGTTCCGCCGGGCTGCTGACCGAATCCGCTGCCGCCCTGGCCACCAAAAAGCGAGTTGGCGGGCTGCTGGGGAATGCCGATGACGCCCGCGTTCGCGCCGCCGTTGATTGGCTCTTTCGAAGGATCCCAAATAAATTCAAACTGGCGGTAATTCTTGGCCTTGTCGTACCAGATGATAGAGCTCTGGTTGACCTTGCTGCCGATGCCGATGATGTTTCCACCGATGACTTCGGTGGGGGTATCGGAATTGGCAATAGGTTGCGGGGTGGACATCTGGTCGGCGCCGGCGTCAGTTCCCTGCTGCGGATTTGCGCCGCTGCCGGGACCAATGCCTGGCGTGTTCGCGCCGGGGCTCGAAGCGGAATTTCCAAAGGAAGAGTTTCCAAACGACGAATTCCCGAATGAGGAATTCCCAAACGACGAGTTGCCAAAGGAAGAATTGCCGAAGGAACTGCCGCCAAGCGAGCCGCTAGCCGCTGAAGATTGCGCGGGGTTGCCGAACAGGGAGCCGAATCCGCCAGTGCCGGGGGTGTTGGGGTGCAGAGGCCGCTGCTTGAGGCTGCCGATCAATTGGCCGTTGGGTCCGACATAGATCAGGCGCCAGGAGCCGTCGGCGAAATTGACGGGATCCTTGTAGGCCTGGCGCATGAAGCGGATACCCACCTTATTTTTGGTGAGATCTTCCAACGAGGTCGGAAAGCGCGTGGCTCCGCCATGCATCTGGTAATAGCGGACGTAGAGGCGAATGCCGCGGACGTATTGCTTGCCGCGCCAGATCATCTCTTCTTCCTTTTGGCGGCGTCCGTTGATGAGAACGTCGGGTCGCACGACGGCGAGGGAAATGACAACGAGAGCCATCATGAGAACCGCGAGGAGAAGGGCGTAGCCCTGCTGGGCGTGGCGCTTGCGGCGTAATGGAGTGACGGCGCTCATGACGAGGGCGGAGCCTCGAGGTTGTTAGAACCTCTGAGCCCGGTGTTGATGTCTTCAAAATCGATGCGATCGTTGCCGATGCGTAAAATACGGAGGTGATTGAGGAGCAGATCGCCTTCATTGACGATGTGCACGTCGTCATTGTCTTTCTCTTTCAGGAAAGCCTGGCGTGGGCCGCCGGTCGGGACGCTACCGTAGCCGAAGAAAACCCAAGGCAAAACAGGAGGCGGCGGAGGCTCCGGCGGTTGCGGCAGATTGAAGATACGAAACGGCTTTTTTTGCGGTACCTGGCCGTTGGATGCCGTTTGTACGGGCGCGGGTCCCATCACAAAGATGTTTCGTCCGGCGCTTTTGTATTCGGTGCCTTGCGTCTTCTCCAGGTCAACAATGAATTTCCCGAAATCCTGCGCATTGATCTGCTTGAAATCAGCATTCCTGGGGACGCCTGTCCCGGCTGCCGCAGACTGGTGGGAATAGCCATACCAGACCACGGCGGCCACCGCGAGGAGGCCGAGCAGAGCGATCCATTCCTTCTGTTGTTTCGTAAGCGCCATCAGACCTTCCGGAAATAGGAACGCAGCTTAAGAGAAAGCTTGATGTTTCCCGTGGGCGCTTGGCCGCCTGGCCCGGAACCCTTTTCGGAATCGAGGCCCAGGGAATCGACCACATAAGTGTTGTGGGAGCGCTGCAGGCGATTCAGGAAGCGAACGATGCCGGTGTAATCGCCGTTGAGGGTGGCCTCAATCTCGATTTCATCCAGGTTGCGCGCGCTCATTTCTTTCTGATGAAACTTGGTGTCCTGGACCTGAATGTGGGTCTCGCGAGCGATGTCATCGAGTTCCTGGGAAAGAACGGAGTAACCCTTGCCCTGAGGAGGCAAGGTATTTTCGAACTGATCGAGATATTTCTCGACGTTGGGCCGGTCGGCTTTAATTCTGGTTGCGCGAGCCACATCATCTTTTGCGAAATTCAGGTGCAGGGTTTCCGCTTTCAGGGCCAGCTCAGGATCCTGGGCCCGGGAAGCGATCCTGGAATTGTAGTAGGCCAAGGCGGCGTCGGCCGCCAGAAGGAGACCCAAGGCCGTGAGGATGACCGTTTTTTTGACCTTAAAGTCGCGCATCATCATCAAATCGTCCGGTACTCCGCGATAAATTCAACCGTCAAGGGATCAGCCCCTGGCTGGTTGCCCGCTTTCTCCGACAGCAACGCCACATGGGAAAACGAGCGGGAATTTTCAAAGGCCTGGAGCATCTTGATTTTGGACTCCTGGTTGGTGGCGCCGACGAAGAAGTGCACGGTGACCACGCCCTTTTCGAGCTTAGGCTCAATGCGCACCACGTGCACTCCCGGGGGCAGGGTCTTTTCCAGATCCATGAACATTTGCGTCCAATTGATGCTGCGGGCCTGCAAAACGCCGACGGCGAATCTCGCGTGTTCCTGGAAACCCGCAGCGTCCTGCTGGGCGAAATATCTTTCGAGGTCGCGGCGCTGCGCTTCGACGGTGGTGAGTTCTTGGTCGATTTTGTTGCTGCGGGCACGGAGGTCTTCCGCCGCCTTGCGCAGGCCATAAAAGCTCCAGCCCAGACCGAGGAAAAGAATCACGGCAATGGCGCCAACCACAGAGGAGCCGGCAAAGAAGCGGCGGTGGCTGACCAGGGGGCGCGTTGCTAGATTTAAACGGGCGTACATCGGGCTGCGGCCTATTCTCCTCTAATTACGATGCATCATCCAGCCGACCAGGCCGTCGAGTTCGCGGTCCGCCAAGGGCCGCGCGTCGCCGCGCAGACGGCCTTCGGAAATCGCGGAACTCAAAAGCGAGCCGACGTCGCATTTGAACTCATCCTGGAGCGGGCGGACAAATTCCGGAAGGCGGCGCTGCAGGCCCGCCACACGCACGGCTTGAATGCTCTCCTGCCAGGTGTCCTGGTAATACGCAGCCAGGGGATAGATTTCTTCCAGGAGGACGTGCGGGGTAATCTCCGCCGCGGTGGACGGAAGCTCCGTGCAGCGATAACCGGCGAGGACGCCCTCGCGGACAATGGCGGTGGTGAGAGAGGTTCCGGAAAGGCGCGCCAGAAGGGTGGGGCGCGAGTCCTGCAGCAAGGAAATGGCGGCGAGGGTGGAGCTGAGCACAACGCCCGGGAGCACATCCTTGGCGTCGAGCACGGACTCATATTCCTTAATGATGCGGAGGCGGGCAATGGCGGTGACCACGTCTACGCCTTCGCCGCGGGGCTGCTGGCGCATGTAGGAGAGCAGAGTTTCCTCGACCTCGAAGGGGACGCTCTTTTTGAGTTTCCAGCGCAGCATGGGGACCGCTTCCTCGGGGGAACGCGGGAAATCGTCGAAGTGCTGCACAAAGACGCGGATGACGGGATCGGGAACAATGAGGGCCGCTGATTCCTGTTCTTTCACCTGGAGCTTTTCGGCCAGGCGACCGAAGGCGATCTTGACGGCGGCGGGATTGGTGATGTTCGTTTCGATCGCCGACGGGACGACCGCTCCCGGAGGCAGCATCTCGAAGCTGAAGATTTCTAACGAACCGGCACGTGAAAAGCGCGCGCCGGAGATTTGCTCCGGCGTAATTTCGACGGCCAGTGTGGGGTGCGGAGTGGCATCGAGCCAGCGCACCAGACTGCGAACGGCGTCGAGCCTAAAGATGCCCGTCTGGTATGCGGAGCCGTTACTCAACGAAGGTCACCTTGTTGATTTCGCGCAAAGTGGTCAGGCCGTGCTCGACCTTGAGGAGGCCGCTTTCGCGCAAGGTAATCATACCCTCATCGATGGCGGCGCGCTTAATTTCCGAGGTGGGGCGGCGGCTGACGATCATTTCGCGGATATGGTCGCTCAGGTCGAGGAGTTCGCAAATGGCGGTGCGGCCATGGTAGCCGGTGCCGGAGCACTCCAGGCAGCCGGCGCCCTCGACAAAAATAAACTCGGCGGCTTTCGCGGGATCGATCCCCGATTCGCGCAACTCTTCGGCGGTGTATTTCTTCGGACGCTTGCAACTATTACAGATGAGGCGAACGAGGCGCTGAGCGAGAATACAGTTGAGAGCGGAGACGAAGTTGTAGGGCTCGACGCCCATGTTGATGAAGCGGCCGATGACGTCGGTGACGTTGTTGGCGTGGACGGTGGTGAAGACGAGGTGGCCGGTGAGCGCAGATTGGATGGCGATCTGCGCGGTTTCCTGGTCGCGGATTTCCCCGACCATGATTTTGTCGGGGTCGTGGCGAAGGATGGAGCGCAATCCGCGGGCAAAGGTGAGACCCTTCTTTTCGTTGACGGGAATCTGGGTGATGCCGCGCAACTGATATTCGACGGGGTCTTCGATGGTGACGATTTTGTCCTCGTCGGTTTTGATTTCGTTGATGGCGGCGTAGAGAGTGGTGGTCTTGCCGGAGCCGGTGGGGCCGGTAACAAGCACCATGCCATAAGGCTCACGAATATAGCGGCGGAAGCGTTTAGTCTCTTCGGGAGAAAAGCCCACGACGTCGAGGTTCAAGCTTTGGAATTTTTCGGAGAGGGTTTCCTTGTCGAGGACGCGAAGGACCGCGTCTTCGCCGTGGTTTGCGGGCATGATGGAGACGCGCAAGTCAATGTAACGGCCCTTGTACTTGACGCGGAAGCGGCCGTCCTGGGGGACGCGGCGTTCGGCAATGTCGAGATCGCTCAGAACCTTGATGCGAGAGAGAACGGTGGAATGCCATTCCTTGGCGATGGGCTGCATGGCGTGCTGGAGAACGCCGTCAATGCGGTATTTCACGGCGACTTCGGTGTCCCGGGCTTCGATGTGGATGTCGCTGGCGCGGCGTTCGAGAGCGGTGAAGATGATGGTTTCGACCAGGCGGACGACGGGGCTGACGGTAGTGTCGCGGGTGAGGCGATCTGCGGAGATAGTTTCGTCACCCTCTTCGTCATCCTTAGAAACCTGGAGCGTGAAGGCTTCGGTGGCCTGTTCGAGCACGCGCTGGGACTGTTCGGTGCGTTTCAGCAAGTCGCTGATCTGGCGCGGTGTGGCGACCTTGTAGGCGAGTTTCTTGCCTAACAGAAGTGGCAACTCGTCGCTAAGGATGACCAGGCCGGGATCCGCAACGGCAATCACCAAGGTGTTGTTGTGAGACACCAGCGGGACGAAGCTGTAACGAAACATCAGGTCCGCAGGAATGGTGCGGAAAAGCTCGGGGTCGATGCGCTGCTCGGCCAGGTCGATAAAACCGCAGCGATACCGCTCCGCCAGCTTGCGAGCCTGCTCGCGTTCGTGGGTGAGGTCCGCTGGGCCGCCCGGCAGGTTGGGATCGTGAATGTTGGAATCTG
>DATFSI010000245.1:0-11868 GCA_035262705.1 Candidatus Acidiferrum sp.
GTTTGGATCTTTCTTGAGAACCTTGTCCAGTTCGTCCAAAGCATTGTCCGTGTCGCCGCTATAGTAAAGGTCGGAGGCGAGAGCGGTTCGCACACTGTTGTCGTTGGGGTTCCATTCCAGAGACTTTCGAAAATAATCTGCGGCCTCTTTGAATTGATGTGTTGCAAGGTAAGTGCCCGCAATCTGGTTCAGCAGGGCTGTATTCTTGGGGTCGGTCTTTAGCTTTTCGAGCAGCGGCGCGACCTTTGCATCCGCCATGGCCTTCATCTGCTCTATGGTGGGTTTAGGATGGCCGCCGGGCAGAGTGGGTTTACCCGGGGGAGAGGATGCGCGGGGCGCGGCGGGTGGGGGAGCCTTGCGTGCGCCAATCCCGAAATAGCCAATCCCCAAACCGATCAGAAGCGCCGCCGCGGCGAGGGGATAAACGCGGCCCGCGGGCAAGCCGGAAGGAGGCGGGGTAGGAGTGGATGGACCAGTGGGATTGATAGCCATTACTTGATTTGCTCCTTTGCCGGCCAAGCAGGCGCTGTATCTGACGCTATCCAAAGACGTTATAGCCCTATTGCCAGGAGTCCGCGTAGCTTCAAACAAGGGACGTGCCAGGCGAAGTCCTTTGCTGCTGAATAAGGTACCGATTACGCCCCCATCGGTCCGCGTCTTTTGTCACAGCGCTTTGTGACCTACCTCACAACCGTGCTTCCTAGAGTTGCTGCGGTTGCCAATACCCCCGCCAGTTGGGCTAAACTGCTTCCTCCGTATGAGCCTCACACGCCAGCTTGGGAAACTCCGTCCGGCTGCAATCGCGTGCCTGTATGCCTGCCCACTGCTGTTTGTTCTGCCGAGCATTTTGGTTTATTGGGAGCGCCCTGGGGCGCGTTATGCGAAGAGTCTCTCCGCGCAGGGTACAACTCACTTCGCGATAGCCGACTTCGACGGAGACTTGCGCCCGGATATGGCGACGATTCGGGTCCGCCGGGGTTCGGCGGAGACGGTCGAGTACTCCCTGGAGTTGCGGCTGAGTTCCGGATCGCGGCCCACGATAGGGATTCGCGGCCCCGCAGGCGGCCTGCAGATTGCACCCCAGGACGTCAATGGAGACGAAGTTGTGGATCTGGTGGTTACTTCGCCATTTGACGCGCACTTCGTGGCCGTTCTTCTCAATGACGGCAAGGGAAACTTCAGGCAGGTGAAGGCCTCAGATTATCCGGACGCCGGAAAACAGCCGACCTCCCGATTCCTTGCCCAGGATGATTCGGCGGCGTTCCGGCTGGCGCTAGGACAGAATCGCGGGCCGGACGGGGAGAATTTTGGAGCCGGCTGCCGGGAACGCGTGATACAGAATTACTCCGAACCCCTCCGGTATTCGAGGCTGTGCGTCCGAAGTTCTTCGGAATTGCCCATGGCCGGCAGAGCTCCACCGCTCGTTTGAAACGCCGAAACCTTTCCTTAACATAGTTGTAACAATATTCGAATGCGGGCCTCGTTATCGTGGAAACCCTTCGCCTCTGGGTGTAAGCGAATAGACAACGGGCGGTGGTCCATGCCAAGCCTTCTTTCTGGAAGATTTTGAGATTTTCCAGCGGTAAGTTCACTCGAGGGTAGATTTATGCAGCAACTTTTGAGGTGTGCCGGTCTGGCCGCGATCCTGGTCGTGGGACTGGCGGGCCGCGCCTGCGCACAGAAGGCATGGACCTGGGACGAAGTGCGCGCGCGATTTGAAGCGAATAATCCCACGCTGCATGCAGGGCAGCTCGGCGTTGCGGAGTCCAAGGCCAACGAAATCACGGCCTATCTGCGGCCGAATCCCAGCTTGGCATTGGCCGCAGACGGGACGCAGATCGCGCCGCACAATGGCGTCTGGAAGCCTTTCTCAGGGACATTTGAGTCGGCAACGGTCAGTTATCTGCACGAGCGCCGGCACAAGCGGGAACTCCGCCGCGACAGCACGCAGGAGGCCACGGGAATCGCCATTAGCGAGCAATCGGATCTGGAACGGAATCTGATCTTCAATCTTCGTGCGGCGTTTGTTCAGGCCCTGCAAGGGAAAGCTATCTATCAACTGGCCAAGGACAATCTGGAATACTACGACCATTTCCTGGAAGTGAACCGCGAACGGTTCAAGGCGGGTGCGATCGCGCAGGTGGACCTGGACCGGCTGGAGATCCAGCGAGTACAGTACGAGTCCGATTTGCAAACCGCCGAGGTCGACCTGCGCACGGCCAAAATTCAATTGTTGATGCTGTTGAACGACCGCACGGCAGTGGAGCAATTTGACGTTACCGGTTTATACGACTTCAACGCACAATTGCAGCCTCTCGACGATTTCCGGCAGATTGCCATGGGCACTCGCCCGGACTTGAAGGCCGCCGTGCAGGCGCGGGAAAAGGCCAATACGGATCACCGCCTCGCGGTGGCCAATGGCTCGACCGACCCGACGCTCAGCGCCTGGTACACGCACAACGGTTCGTTCAACAACCCACTGGCAATCAATACGCTTGGGGCAAGCGTCAGCTTTCCGCTGCGCATCTTTGACCGGAACCAGGGGGAGAAGTTGCGCACACAACTTGATATCGAGCGCGACGAAAAGGTGCTCGACGCCACCCGCGCTTCCGTTTTCAGCGACGTGGATTCCGCTTACGCCACGGTGCGCAGCACGGTGGTGCTGCTGCAACCGTATAAAGAGCGGTATCTGCAGCAGGCTTCCCGCGTCCGCGACACCATAGAGTTTTCTTACGAACATGGTGGCGCATCGCTGCTCGATTATCTGAACGCGCAAGCCGAATATCGCAGCGTACAACTGAATTATCTGAACCTTGTAGCTTCCTATTTGACAGCGGCGAACCAGTTGAATCTTGCGGTTGGCCGCGAGGTGCTGTAATGAAAGACGCACTCGCATTTGTCTTTTTGCTGCTGTTAGCGAGCGGAGGCGTATGCGGTTGTTCGGGAAAGAGCGCCGCGGGCGACGGCGCCCCGCCACCGTCCAAGGTGGAGCAGGAAACGGATGTCAATATCTTGCAGATCGCGCACCCCGAGCAATTTCCGGTCGTGAAGGCGGGGGAGTCGCTGCAGGCGGCGACGCTCACGGTGACCGGGGTAATCAGCCCCGATGTCAGCCGCACGGTGCCCGTGATTTCGCTGGCCACCGGCCGCGTGGTGGAAATTCGGGCTCGCCTGGGCGACAGGGTGCAGAAAGGGCAGGTACTTTTGCGCGTACAGAGCCCGGATATTGCCGGGGCGTTTGCCGACTATCGCAAAGCGATGGCGGACGAAACGCTGGCCAGCAAGCAGTTCGAACGCGCGAAAATCCTGTATGACAAGGGCGCTATTTCGCAGAACGATTTTCAAGTAGCCCAGGGCGCGGAAGACAAGGCCAAGGTAGATGTTGAAACTACCCTCGAACATCTGAGGGTTTTAGGAGTGGACAAGGAACATCCAGCGGCAGTGGTGGAGATTAAGGCGCCGGTTACCGGGGTCATCACCGATCAGCAAGTTACAACTGCATCGGGAGTGCAAGGCCTGGCCGGTGGAAATCCGTTCACGATTTCCGATTTGTCCCATGTCTGGGTTCTTTGCGACGTGTATGAAAACGACCTGCCGAACGTGCACGTTGGCGAAAACGCCGAGATTCGCCTGACCGCATATCCGGACAAGATGCTCAATGGGAGGATCAGCAACATTGCGCCGGTTCTAGATCCGGCGATCCGCGCAGCGAAGGTGCGCGTGGAGCTTGGGAATCCCGACGGATTACTGCGGGTGGGGATGTTCGTGAGCGCGACTTTCCACGGCCAAAAGAAGGAGCGCGTAGCCACTGTTCCTTCGTCCGCGATCCTGCATCTGCACGACCGGGATTGGGTATACACGCCGGCGGGGGGGAACAAATTCCGCCGGGTGGAAGTGAAGGCCGGAGCGACATTACCCGACAAAACACAACTCCTGCTCTCGGGAATCGTTCCTGGGCAAGATGTCGTGAGCAATGCGCTGGTTTTGCAGAATACAGCCGAGCAATAGACGGGAGCCGAGGGAATTCACTGAGAGAATGGCATGATTTCCAGCCTTGTCGAATTTTGTCTGAACAATCGATTCATGGTCATTGCCCTGACCGTGGTGCTGCTCATCTGGGGAGCACTGTCGTTTCACAGCCTTCCGGTGGAGGCATATCCAGACGTCGCTAACAACTACGTCAATGTGATTACGCAATGGCCGGGCCGCGCCGCCGAAGAAGTGGAGCAGCAGGTGACGATTCCCATCGAGATTCAATTGAATGGGTTGCCTCACTTGCAGCATTTGCGCTCCGCCTCGTTGTTTGGACTTTCTAGTATCACGATGATTTTTGACGACAATTCCAACAACGATTGGAACCGTCAAAAAGTTCTCGAGCGGCTGGCGCAGGTCAACTTGCCAAACAACCTGCAGCCGAACATCGGCCCGGATTACAGCCCTGTAGGGCAGATTTACTGGTACACGCTGAAAAGTACCAACCCGAAATACGATTTGATGGAATTGAAGGCGATTGAAGACTGGGTGCTCGAAAAGCAATTCAAGTCCGTGCCCAACATTGTGGACGTCAGCAGTTTCGGTGGGACAACGCGCGAGTACCAGGTGCGGGTTGATCCCAACAAGCTGATTGCCTACGGTTTGACGATCGGGCAGGTCGAGCAGCAACTCGCCAACAACAACGTGAATGCAGGGGGAAGTTTCATTGAGTCCGGCTTGCAACAAATCAACGTGCGCGCCGTGGGCCTATTCACTTCGGTCGAGGACATCGAAGAAACGGTAGTCAAGGCGCAGAATGGCGCCCCCATCCGCGTGCGGGATCTAGCGGCGGTCACGGAAGGCCCCCGCATCCGGCTGGGGCAAATCGGCAAGTCCTTTCGCCGGGAAGACGGGCATATCGTGGACAACGGGGACGTGGTGGAAGGCGTGGTGCTGTTGCGTAAGGGCGGCAACGCGGACACGGTCATCGAAGACATCCACGCGAAGGTGAAGGAAATAAACGAGCACATCCTGCCGCCAGGAGTGCAGATCGTGCCGTTTCTGGATCGCAGCGATCTGGTGCACTACACGACGCATACGGTGCTGCACAATTTGACGGAAGGGATTCTGCTGGTCTCCGTGATCTTATTTTTCTTTTTGGGCAATGTGCGAGGGGCATTCATTGTCGCGCTGACGATTCCGTTTTCCCTATTGTTCGCTTCCATCTGTCTGGATTTGAACAACATTCCCGCGAACCTTCTTTCGTTGGGGGCGCTGGATTTTGGCATGGTGGTGGACGGTTCGGTGGTGGTGATCGAAAACATCGTGCGGCATTTCAATCTTCCCGCAAGCGCGGGGAAGACCACTTTTGAACGCGTTCGCGGCGCGGTATTTGAAGTATTGCGGCCGGTGTTTTTCGCCCGCGCCATCATCATCACCGCGTACTTGCCGATCTTTACGCTCGAGAGCGTTGAGGGCCGTTTGTTCAAACCTATGGCCTGGACAGTATCGTTTGCGCTGCTCGGGGCGCTGGTTTTTTCGATCGGCATCGCTCCGGTGTTTGCAAAAATCGTCTTCGAAAAGGGTGTGAAGGAATGGCACAACCCGGTGATGGAGTTCCTGCGCAACAAGTACAGGACCAGCGTGCGCTGGGCGTTGGAGCATCGTCGGGTCACGCTAAGCGCAGCCGGAGCGGTGCTGGTGGCGACGGCGGTTCTGCTGACCAGCGGCATCGTGGGATCGGAGTTTCTGCCCCATCTAGATGAGGGAGCAATTTGGGTGCGCGGCACCTTGGCGCCGAGCACCGGCCCTACAGAAGGCACGCGTGTGATGAATCAGGCGCGGCTCATCCTGTCTGCGTTTCCGGAAGTAAAGCAAGTGGTATCGCAGGTCGGGCGCCCGGATGACGGCACCGACACCGCGGGTTTTTTCAATACCGAGTACTTCGTCGATCTCAAGCCCAAGGCCGAGTGGCGGACTGTATTCCATGAAGATAAAGACGACTTGATCGGCGCAATGGACAAGCAACTCAGCCAGATTCCCGGTGTGCTTTGGAATTTTTCACAGCCAATTTCTGACAACATGGAAGAGGCTGTAAGCGGTGTGAAGGGTGAGTTGGCGGTGAAGATGTACGGGGACAATCTGAAGCAGCTCGAGGAAAAAGGTGATGAAGTGGTGAATGTGATGCGCAGCGTCGCGGGGATCCAGGACCTGGGATTGTTTCGCGTGCTGGGGCAGCCAAATCTAAATTTGAGCATTGATCGGCAAAAAGCAGCGCGGTATGGAATCAATGTCGCGGATGTGCAGGACGCGGTGGAAACGGCGATTGGAGGGAAGGCAGTCACGCAAGTGCTGCAAGGCGAGAAGCGCTTCGACCTGGTGGTTCGTTATCTGCCGCAATTTCGCGATACCCAGGAAGCCATCGAAAGTATCCGCATCGTCGCGCCCAGCGGGGAGCGCGTATCGCTTGCGCAACTAACCATCGCGCGAACGGAGGATGGAGCATCGGAGATCTACCGCGAATCCAACTCCCGCTACATTGCGATCAAATACAGCGTTCGTGGGCGGGATCTCGGCAGCGCCGTGGAAGAGGCCATGGGCAAGGTGCGGAGCCAGGTGAAGTTGCCGGTGGGTTACCACATTGACTGGGCCGGGGAATATGAAAGCCAGAAGCGTTCGCAGCGCCGGTTGATGATCGTCCTTCCCATTACCATGCTGATCATCTACATCATTCTTTTTACGATGTTCAAGTCCGCCAAATGGGCGGCGCTCACCCTTGCCAACGTTTCGATGGCGCCGATTGGCGGAATCGTGGCGCTCCTGTTAACGGGGACGCACTTCAGCGTGTCGAGCGGCGTGGGCTTCCTGGCCTTGTTCGGTGTATCCGTGCAGGTGGGTGTGATCATGATCGAGTACATCAACCACCTGAGGGCCCGGGGCTACTCGATTGAAGATGCGGCCGTGGAGGGCGCGATTCTCCGACTACGCCCGATCATGATGACCATGCTGGTGGCGACGCTCGGACTGCTGCCCGCGGCGCTGTCGCGGGGGATTGGTTCGGACTCGCAGAGGCCCTTTGCGATCGTGATTGTGGGAGGCTTGCTGGCGGCGTTGTTCATCAGCATCTATCTTTTGCCGACCATGTACGTGTGGGTGGCGCGGGACCACGATCCGTTGCCTCTGGCGGAGGCGGAGGTCGAAGAGGGCTCCTGAGAAACCTAACGTCACGCCTGTGATGCGCGTCACAACGCGTCTCCTCCGGGGAGCCTACGATTTCTTAGCTGTTCCCGGGAGTTTTTCGATGAAACGCGTCTTGTCCATCCTCGACGGCAACGAGGCAGCCGCCTCCGTTGCCTACCGCCTGAATGAAGTTATCGCCATTTATCCGATTACGCCCTCATCCCCGATGGGGGAGTGGTCGGATCAGTGGAACTCCGAGCACCAGAAAAACATCTGGGGCGCGATCCCCGATGTCATCGAGATGCAGAGCGAAGGCGGCGCGGCCGGAGCGCTGCACGGCGCATTGCAGGCGGGCGCGCTGGGGACCACCTTCACCGCGTCGCAAGGCCTGCTGCTGATGATTCCCAACATGTACAAAATCGCTGGGGAACTGACGTCGGCGGTGATTCATGTGGCGGCGCGCACGGTGGCGACTCACGCGCTTTCTATTTTCGGGGACCACAGCGATGTGATGGCCGCGCGGGCAACGGGTTTCGCCATGCTGGCGTCCACTTCCGTGCAGGAGGCACAGGACTTCGCGGGCATCGCGCAGGCAGCGACGCTAGAATCACGCATTCCGTTCCTCCATTTCTTCGATGGTTTCCGGACCTCGCACGAAGTGGGGATGATTGAGCCCCTGAGCGACGACGATCTGCGGGCGGTCATTGACGAAAAATTTGTACGCCAGCATCGCGATCGCGCGATGTCGCCAGACCGGCCGGTGTTGCGCGGCACGGCGCAGAATCCCGACGTGTTCTTTCAGGCACGCGAGGCGTGCAATCCGTTTTACAGAGCCTGCCCCACGATCGTGCAGGAAGTGATGGAGCGGTTCGGCAAACGGACGGGCCGACACTATCGTTTGTTTGACTATTACGGGCCGACGGACGCGGAGCGATTGGTGGTTTTGATGGGCTCGGGCGCAGGGGCGGCGGAAGAAGCCGTGGATGCGTTGCAGAAAGCCGGCGAAAAAGTGGGACTTTTGAAGGTTCGGCTGTTCCGGCCGTTTGCCGCTGAGGCCTTTCTTGCGGCCGTACCGAAGAGCGTCAAGTCGATTGCTGTGCTGGACCGGACGAAAGAGCCCGGCAGCCTTGGTGAGCCACTGTATCAGGACGTGCTGAGCGTTTTCATGGAACGCTATGCCGCGAATTTTTCGGCGGGAATTCCACGTATCATCGGCGGGCGCTATGGATTGTCTTCGAAGGAATTTACGCCGGCAATGGTCAAGGCGGTTTTGGATGAACTGAAAAAGCCTGGGCCAAAGAACCACTTTACGGTAGGCATTCATGACGACGTAACACAAACGAGCCTAAACTACGATGCTAACTTTTCGACGGAACATCCGGGGACGGTGCGTGCGCTGTTCTACGGGCTGGGTTCGGATGGCACCGTTGGCGCCAACAAAAATTCCATCAAGATTATCGGGAAGGGAACGGAAAATTTCGCGCAGGGATACTTTGTTTATGACTCAAAGAAAGCGGGCGCGATCACCGTTTCCCACTTGCGCCTCGGGCCGGACCCGATTCGGTCCACTTATCTGATCAGTAGGGCGAATTTTATCGCTTGCCACCAGTTTCAGTTTTTGGATCGCATTGACGTGTTGGCCACCGCGGAGCCTGGCGCGACGTTCCTTTTGAACACACCTTTCGGCCCGGACGAAATCTGGAACCACCTTCCCCGGCAGGTGCAGGAAAACATGATTGAAAAAAAGCTGCGCTTTTTCGTCATCGACGGCTACAAAGTGGCGCGGGAAGCTGGTATGGGAAGCCGCATCAACACGATCATGCAAACGTGCTTCTTCGCCATCAGCGGAGTGCTGCCGCACGATGAAGCCATTGCCGCCATCAAAAAAGCCATCCAGGAGACCTACGGGAAGCGCGGAGAAGCGGTAGTTCAGAAAAACAACGCCGCGGTGGACCGGACGCTTGCACACTTACATGAGGTGAAGACTCCCGATCAGGTTACTGCGTTATTTGACATGCTTCCGGGGGTTTCGTCTCGCGCGCCGCAGTTCGTACGCAATGTGCTGGGCACGATTGTGACGGGAAACGGGGATACGCTCCCGGTCAGCGCCATGCCGATTGACGGAACCTTTCCAACCGGCACAGCCATGTGGGAGAAGCGCAATATCGCGAAGGAAATTCCGGTTTGGGATGAGGAGCTTTGCATCCAGTGCGGAAAGTGCGTGCTGGTATGTCCGCACGCGGTGATTCGCGCCAAAGTCTACGATGCTTCGCTGCTAGAGAACGCGCCGCAAACATTCAAGTCCACGAAACCACGCTGGCGGGAATTCGCGTCCTTGCGCTATACGCTGCAGGTGGCGCCGGAGGATTGCACGGGGTGCCGGCTGTGCGTGGAGATTTGTCCGGCGAAGAGCAAGAGTGAAGTGAAGCACAAGGCCATCAACATGGAGGAGCAAGCTCCGTTGCGGCAACCAGAGAGCTTCAATTGGGAGTTTTTTGTATCCCTCCCGGAATTCAACCGCGAGAAGCTCTCTCATTCACAAGTCAAGGATTCGCAGCTACTGGAGCCGCTTTTCGAGTTTTCGGGAGCCTGCGCCGGTTGCGGGGAAACGCCGTACATCAAATTACTGACGCAGTTGTTCGGTGACCGATTGCTGGTCGCGAATGCCACAGGATGCTCTTCCATTTATGGGGGCAACCTGCCGACCACCCCCTACGCGATGAACAAGGAGGGCAGGGGGCCGACCTGGTCGAACTCGTTGTTTGAAGACAACGCCGAATTTGGCCTGGGCATGAGGTTGGCCATAGATCAACAGGCGCATTACGCGCGGGAACTGGTGGCGCGTCTCGGGGGACAACTGGGCGATGAGCTGGTGAAGGGCTTGTTGGAAGCCGACCAGTCGAAAGAGGCCGGCATCGAACAGCAGCGCAGGCGGGTGCGGGAACTGCGGAAGAAAATCGCAATCATCAGTTCGCCGGAAGCCTTTGCACTTTTGCCTATCGCGGATGCGCTGGTTCGCAAAAGCGTTTGGCTGGTCGGCGGCGACGGCTGGGCATACGACATAGGATTTGGCGGCTTGGATCACGTACTGGGCTCGGGGCGCAACGTCAATGTGCTGGTGCTGGACACGGAGGTCTATTCCAACACCGGCGGTCAGATGTCCAAGGCCACGCCGCGCGCGGCAGTGGCGAAATTTGCCAGCGGCGGAAAACACACCGGCAAGAAAGACCTGGCCATGGAAGCGGTGAGCTATGGGTCGGTATACGTGGCACGTGTGGCGATGGGTGGTTCGGACACGCACACGGTGAAGGCCTTCCTGGAGGCAGAAGCCTACGATGGGCCTTCCCTGATCATTGCTTACAGCCACTGCATTGCCCATGGATATGACATGTCCATGGGGCTCGAGCAGCAGAAAAAGGCGGTGCTTTCCGGTTACTGGCCGCTCATGCGGTACAACCCCCTGCTGCGTGTGGAAGGAAAAAATCCTTTCCAACTGGATTCCAAAGCGCCCAGCATTGCCCTAAAGCAATACGCGTATCAGGAAGCGCGCTACACCATGTTGGTACGCAGCGACCCCGAAGCTGCGCGCGAGTTGCTGAAAATCGCACAGGCTGATGTCGAGCGGCAGTGGGGCGTCTATTCGAATCGCGCCGCGATGGCTGCGGGAGGCGAGACCCAGCGCATCGCTCCGGTGGAACCAGAGGCTCCGCCGGAAACCGTTAAGAAGGGAGGAGAAGAAGAATGAGCGACCTACGCACCAATTATCTGGGCATGCTGCTGAAATCGCCGCTGCTGGCGTCCGCTTCGCCGCTTTGCGAGTCCGTGGACAATATTCGGCGCCTGGAAGATCATCAGATCGCCGCCGTAGTCCTGCCCTCGCTCTTTGAAGAGCAACTGGAACTGGAAAGCCTCACAGTCGACTACGACCTTGCGCGCGGAGCGGAAAGCTTTCCGGAGTCCGCCAATTTTTTTCCAAACCTGCAAACATATAACCTGGGACCCGATGGCTACCTGGAACTAATTCGCCAAGTGAAAGAGAGCGTGGACATTCCTATTATTGCCAGCCTCAACGGTATATCCGATGGCGGTTGGCTGCAGTACGCCAAGCTGATGGAGGAAGCCGGGGCGGATGCCATCGAACTGAACATCTATTCCATTTCCACCGACCCGGGAATTCCGGGCAGCGAAGTGGAACAGGGTTACGTCGACCTGGTACGCCACCTGAAGCACAGCATCCGGATTCCGCTGGCGGTGAAACTTTCGCCGTTTTTCAGCGCGCCGGCGAACATGGGGGTGCGTTTCGACGAGGCGCACGCCGACGGCATTGTGCTGTTCAATCGCTTCTACCAGCCGGACTTCGACATTGAACAACTGGAAGTGATACCGAGCCTGGCGCTGAGCCGGCCCGAGGAGTTACTAATGCGCCTGCACTGGACGGCCCTGCTCTACGGTCATGTCCGCGCCGACCTGGGCGTCACCGGCGGCGTGCATACGGCTGCCGACGTGATCAAGTGCGTGTTGGCGGGAGCGCGCGTGGCTTTCATGACCTCGGCGCTATTGCGCAACGGCGTGCATCATGCCGCGCACGTGATTTCCGAGGTGGACCGCTGGCTTGACGAGCACGAATATGTTTCCATCCAGCAGATGTGCGGCAGCATGAGCCACGGAGCGGTGGCGGATCCCACGGCGTTCGAGCGCGGGAATTATATGAAGGTG
>DATFSI010000246.1:0-13023 GCA_035262705.1 Candidatus Acidiferrum sp.
GCTGATGCATTCGCTCGCGGCCGTGCATTCCGGGAATGTGGGACTGGTTGGCGATGCATCCGGTGGCGTGGATGCGATTACTGGGGAAGGAATGCGGCTTGCGTTCCGGCAAGCCCAGATCCTGGCGTCGGCGATGGATCAGGAGAATCTCGAGGTCTATGGCCAGGCACATCGCGCGCTGGCTCGCAAGCCCATGTTCATCGGAGATATTCTGTTGATGCACGGCAGAAACGAACGCGTGCGGGCCCGTTCGCTGCGCATGCTGGCCGCGAAGCCGCAACTGTTCGCGCGCCTGCTGGCGCTGCATAGCGGAGATGCAGCTTGGGAGGATGTACTTTCCGCGGGGGCGCAATTCGGGTGGCGTTTTCTGGCCGCCTAGGTTCTAGACCGGATGGGAACAAGATGGCCAAGCACACGGTTACGGGGAGGAAAAAAAGCTCTCATGCGTATTACAGGCTACAAATCGGCATTGATTTCGACGGGCGTGATTCTTGCCATTGCCGTGTTGCTCTCCGCGGCTCCGAAGCCCCCGTATTCGCTACCGCAATCGTCAGCAACCTCTGCCAATGAAATCGCCCTGACTTTCGAGCCCTCTCAAACGAAGGTGCATGACATATTGGACGCTACGATGGAACCTTGAACTCGAACCGTCCGGCACTCAATCGCCTGCCAACTAGAACGTAGCTTCCACGAGTCGCGAGTCACCGTCCACCAGCCATTTTCCACCAAAAGTTGCATATCCTCCGCGCTTCCTCCATCATTAATAGTTTGGGCCACAGCTTTCCCGCCGGATGGCTGTGCCTGTTCGCTCCATCAATCGCATCAACTGAGGAATCTTCATGGAAAAGCCAACCAGTATTGCCGCGCCAAAAGGGAAACTCGGAGTGCTGCTACCGGGGATGGGCGCGGTCGCAACAACGTTCATGGCCGGTGTGGAGCTGGTGCGCACCAAGAAGGCTCAGCCGGTCGGCTCCCTGACGCAAATGGGCACCATCCGCCTCGGAAAGCGTACCGAGGGCCGCTCTCCTCGGATCAAGGATTTCATCAAGCTGGCGAAGCTCGAGGATATCGTTTTCGGCGGCTGGGACATTTTCCCGGATAGCTCGTATGAAGCCGCCGCCAAGGCGGGGGTGCTCGACCCACATCACCTCGCGATGGTGAAGATGTTCCTGTCGAGGATTAAGCCCATGCCCGCGGCCTTTGACCGCGAGTACGTGAAGATGCTCGATGGGAAGCATGTCAAGAAGGGCAAGAACAAATACGAGATCGCGCTGCAGATCAAAAAGGACATCGCCGACTTCAGGAAAAAGCACAACTGCTCGCGGCTGGTGATGCTATGGTGCGGTTCGACGGAAGTGTTTCTGACACTGGACGATGTGCACTCCACGCCGGAAAAGTTCGAAGAAGCGATGAAGGAGAATCATCCGGCGATTGCCCCTTCGATGCTATATGCCTGGGCGGCGATCACCAGCGGCATCGCCTACGGGAACGGTGCACCGAACCTCTCCGTGGACATTCCAGCGTTGCAAGAACTTGCCTACCAGCACAAGGTGCCCATAGCGGGGAAAGATTTCAAAACTGGGCAAACGCTGCTGAAGACCGTACTCGCGCCCGCCTTCAAAGCGCGCATGCTCGGGCTGAACGGCTGGTTCTCGACCAATATCCTCGGCAACCGCGACGGCGAAGTGCTGGAGGACCCGGGATCGTTCAAGACCAAGGAAGAATCGAAACTCGGCGCGCTGGAATTCATTTTGCAGCCGCACCTTTATCCCGAACTGTATAAAAAGATTCACCACAAGGTCCGCATCAACTACTACCCGCCCCGCGGTGACAACAAGGAAGGCTGGGACAACATTGATATTTTCGGGTGGCTGGGCTACCCGATGCAGATCAAAGTGGACTTCCTGTGCCGCGACTCGATTCTGGCGGCGCCGATCGTGCTGGACCTGGTGTTATTCCTGGATTTGGCGCAGCGCGCCGGGATGCGCGGCATACAGGAGTGGCTCAGCTTTTACTTCAAATCGCCGATGACCGCGCCTGAGCTGTATCCGGAGCACGACCTGTTTATTCAGTTGATGAAACTGAAAAATACACTGCGCTGGATGATGGGCGAGGACCTGATTACCCACCTGGGGCAGGAATACTACGATTAAACGTCTGTAGACTTGAGCGCCCCACATGCAGCCCCTGCGTGTGGGGTTTTTCATTTTACAACCTCTCGGGGCGCTCCCAGCGGCCGGATTCCGCGGATTTGAACAAGGCTTCCAAGGTCGCGGTGTTGCACACGGCGTCTTCCATGGGATTCGGCACTTCGCCTTCGCCGCGGACAGCTCTCGAAAACAAATCCGCCTGGATCGTGAACTGGTTGCACGCGGGAATCAACTCGATCTGCTGGCTGCCTCCGGCGTAGAGGTCCTTGCCGTCGTCAAGAATCAGCCGGCACGGCTTTTCGGTCGGAGCGTTGAAAGGGACCTCGACTTCAATGCGGCCCTCGGTTCCCAGAAAGGTCATGCACTGAAAGTAGTTCATCTGCGTGGACACGGTGAAAATGCTTTGCCCGGTGGGGAATTCGAGGATAGCCGAAGTAAGCCGGTCCGTCTTGAAACTGGGATCGCGTTCGATGCAGGCGCTCACGCGTACGGGCTCCGCGTCAAAAATTAAACGCGACATCTTCACCGGATAGCAGCCAATGTCCAGCAGTGCGCCGCCGGCAAACTCGGTGGAATTGCGCACATTTTCCGGGCTGACGTTGAAGTAGCTGAATACCCCGACCGCGGAGTGCAACTTGCCGATGCGTCCCGCACGTATCAACTCGTGCGTGCGGAGCCATTGCGGGTGGGTGCGCACCATGAACGCCTCGCCTACCTTCACGTTGTAGGCGTCACGTGCCTCAAGCAGACGACGGGCCTCGGCTACGGTACGCGCGATGGGCTTCTCGCACAGCACATGCTTGCCGCGGCTTGCCGCTCGAATGGACCACTCCACATGCAGATGATTGGGGAGCGGGTTGTAGATGACCTCGATCTCGCGGTCGTTGAGCAGTTCTTCATAAGACCCGTAGGCCTTGGGGATAGAAAATTCCCCGGCAAATTGCCGGGACTTTTCAAGCGACCGCGAACCCACGGCCACCACTTCAGCGAACTTGCAATCGCGCAAGGCGGGGAGAACACGCTTCCTGGCGATACCTGCCGCGCCAAGAATTCCCCATTTCACTTTGCCAGTCATTTTCCATTGCTCCCGTACGATGGCGCCTTTTACGGCGGGTGTATCGGAATTCCAATAGTGCAAAAATTCCCGGAAATAAGAAAGCGCACCGGGTAAAAGTATTTCCACAGATAGCTCTTGCCGCGCGTGCGAATCTCGTGTACCTTGCGCGATTATAGGAAGGTTGCTTCCCGCCGCTCCGTCGGGAACGCAGGTCGAATGGGCCCGGGAATGGCCTGCCGCGAGGTGAAGCAATGTCACAAGCCTTTTCGACAGACCTGATTCCGGTTTCCGACCGCCTCGACGCTTGGCTGCAGAATGCCCGGCAGATTTGCGGCGACTGTTCGTTTCAGTTTCACAAGCGCTTCCCGTTTCACGGCTCGATCGAGCGGCGGAAAATCGCGGGTCTGGAACTCACACTGTTTTCCTCAAGCGCGCTTTCCTTCAACAAGTTTCCACCCTCCCATCTGCCTCCGGAAAATTGCGCATGTATCGTCATCACGCAGTTGCAGGGTGTGCGTCAATACCGGCAGGCGGGAAAAGTGGCGGTGCTCGGCAAGGGGGATACCACCCTCATAGACTCGACGCTTCCGTGGTCGTCAGATTGCTCCGGGGATTGCGCACGCTTGTATCTGCGGATTCCGCAGTTGCTGATAGAAAGCCGGCTGCGCGGGGTCAAGGTGCCCACGGCTTCGCGTATTTGCGGCGCGAGAGGACTCGGCACCACGTTATTCCACCTGGCGACCTCGCTCTACCAGCAGGCGGAGGCGCTCACGCCAGAGGAAGGCGCGGCGGCGATTGAGGCTTATCTGAAAATCCTTTCGGCGTGCATCGAACCCGCCGTTGCGGCGTTGGGCCGTGTGCGCAGTCGCAAAGAGTCCGCCGAACACGTCCTCGAATACATCAACCAGCATTTGACGGAGGGCACGCTTGCGCCGGGGCAGATCGCCGAGGGCGCGGGCATCTCGGTACGCCACCTGCACCGCCTCTTCGCCCGGCGGGGCACTTCGGTAAGCGAGTGGATTCGCGTGCAGCGCCTGGAACGCTGCTGGAAAGACCTAGGCGATCCGCGGCAGCGCGAGCGCAGCATCACGGAAATCGCGTATTTCTGGGGGTTCAACGATTCGGCGCACTTCAGCCATTCGTTCAAGAAGCATTTTGGAGTTTCCCCGCGAAGCTATCGCTTGCGGCATTGGGTGGGATCGCGCGATAGGCAGGCGCGCGAGGAAGAGGTTGTTTATTTAGACTCGCAGAAAATCGCCGGCGTGAGACCCAGCTAGTTTGTTAGGAAAGAGAAAGGCAAACCATTCCTCAAAGGCTAAAGCCTCATGGCACTTGTGTCGGAGCTAGCCCCGCCCCCCGGTGAAGTGTTCATAAAAGACTTTCTCTCCACTATGCGGGGCTTTGCATCTTTTCGGCAAGATCACTGCTCGATTGCCTTCGCCAGGTGTGGGCCAGGTATCCCAGTACCGCCCAGATTCCCAGAGCAACCCACTCCCAGAGGGTGAAATGCCCGGGGACGAGCGGTAATATCTTTACTAGGATCATCAGCAGAGTAACGAGCACCCCAAAAACTGCCGCCGCGCGCCCTGCTATGTCATTCGCCATGCAGTAATACGAGGCACAGGCCGACATCCAACCTACAGCGCAGGCCACCGCGCCCACCTCGAGGATGGGCACAAGCCCCGCTTCGCCCAGAAAGATAGCCAGGACTGTGGCGGCGCCCACGGTCAGGATGGCCAGGGTGGGCGTCTGGTTGACGGCGTGTACCGTTCCCATTTTCGGCAGCAACAATTGACGCCGACCCATGGCGAACAGAAGCCGCGAAGATGCCACCATGTTGGCGTTAAAAGCTTGCAGCAACGCGACCAACGCGGAAGCGAGAATCAGGTCCACGATCCACCGCGCATGCAGCGCGCGCTCGAACGCTGCCGCGGTGGGGAATTGTGCGCCGGCATTCAGTTCTTGCCAGGGCGCGACAAGCGAGACCGCGGAAATCACCGTCAGGAAAAACGCCAGGCCCACGAAAATCGTCAAGATGATGGCCACAGCGAAATTGCGTTCCTGAAAATCCGGGCTGGCTTCTTCCGCTGATTTTCCGACAGCTTCGAAACCCGAAAGCAGCCACGGCACCACTTGCCAAACCAGCAGGATGGAAATCAGTGGCGAATGGCTGAACAGCGGCCTGAGATTTCCCGCGGAGCCATGCTTCGCTCCGGCAACGGCAAAAATGATCACCAGGGTCAGAAAGGTGAAGGTGGTGAACTTCAGGAAGCGGGTGCTCGTGCGTATGCCGCGGTAGTTCAAGGCCGTGAAAAAGACGGCGATCAGCAGGCCCAACAGTAGATGCGGTAGATACACCGGACGATTGCCCAGGCGGTAGAGTTCCAACTGATTCAGGGAGGGGAAAAGATAGCCCGCGATGCGGCCCGCGGCGAGCGCCTCAAACGGACAGGTCAGAAAATAGGCTAGGAACATCATCCAGCCGGTGATGAAACTTACCGGAGTGGGGAAGAACCGCGCCGTATAGGCGACCTCGCCCGCGGCGTCGGGCATCGCGCGCACAAGTTTTCCGTAGACGAACCCGACGGGGAGAAGCATAAGCGCGCCCGCGGCGAAGCCCAGCATCGCGCCAAACGGGCCGCCTCGCTGCAGGAGGTCATCCATCACCACCAGCCAGGCGGTGCCCACCATAGCGCCGAATGCCAGCGAAAAGTAGTCCGCCAGTTTCAATTTTCGGGCGAGGTGGGTCATGGCGTCCCGAATTGTAGTGGGGTCTCGTGCGGGCCGGGCTGGTTGGCCCGCACGTACTGTGAGGACAGTCGGGGCGGTTGTTGCAGATTGCTCAGAACTGATACCTCAGCGCAAATTGCATCACGCGCGGATTGGTCAGCAATCCAGCGTAGGCACCGAACGTGCTGGGAGACTGCTGCAGCGAGGGCGCGCCGTCGCCGAGGCCGGCCAGCACGTTGAAGCGCGTCAGGTTGGCCACGTTGAAGACTTCCCAGCGGAATTGCAGAGACTGGCTTTCCCAGGGAAGCTTCCAGGTTTTGTTCAGGGCCATGTCCCAGCTGGCGTAGCCGGCGCCGCGGAGACCGTTGCGGGTGCCGCTCTGTCCAGGGAACGGGTGAACAAAATCATTCAAGGCCGCTCCAGGATTGGCAAAGACGCTTGCGACACCGGTGACCGGATCTTTGAACACGCCGGTCTTTGGATGGCCGACGAGCATGGCGCTTCCTTGTTCATCCCAGTTCGTCGCCCAGAACTGTCCGTTGTCCACGCTAAAGGGGAAGCCGGAGGTCCAGCGCACGACGCCACTCACCTGCCATCCCCCGATAACGGCGTTGAGGGCGGGCCCGGAATTGCGTCCGAAGGGTTTGTCCTTGCCGAACGGAAGGTCGGCCAGCCAGTTTGCGTTGAATTGGTGGGTCGTGTCGAAGTCGGAGACGGCGCGGAATTGATTGGGCGAGAAGGCATTTACCAGGCGCGTTCCAGGCGCGCCGATGTTGTCGGTGCCGCTAAAGCCCAGCCGCGATGCCGAAGAAGTGATGTCAATGGATTTCGAATACGTGTAGTTGAAATCAAACTGCACGCCGCGGCGGATGTCTTTCCGCAGGGAAGCCTGAAAGCCGTTGTAGTCAGAGCTGCCGATGGAACTCCAGCCGTAGGTCGTGGTGAACTGCTGCCCCAGCATTTCACCCGTTTTTCCGTTGAAGTAATAAGGGGTGGCGGCAGTGTCCAGCAACAATCCGAACAAATCGATGTTGCCGAGACCCACCACTTCGTCTCCGGCGAACGCACCACTCGATACGTACAAAGAGTAGGCGGCTTGTGCGATGTCGGTGGTCGGCGTCGTAGAGGAAAGGGTCGCGGAGTTGAACACCGGCATCAGGTAAACGGTCCCCGCCGGCGGAGCCGTGGTTGAGCCGGTAGCCTTCAGCAGGTTTTTCCAGTACGCGGCGGTCGGTCCCAGCAAAGCGTCAAATTCGGCGGGACTGACTTGCGTGGCTGCGAGTCCCTGGCTTGTGGCGAGTTTCGAAAAGGCCGTGGCCGCCGTGTAGTAATCAATTTTCGATGTGGGGTCCACTAGGTCCAGGGGTTGATGCAGGTCGCGCTGCGTCAGCAGATTTCTGCCGAAGCGGCCCACGTAGGCAAGTTGCAGCGAAAAGCCGCGAGGCAATTCGCGTCCAATGGAAAAATCAACCGCGTAAGCGTAAGGAGTTTTGATGGATTGGTCGATGCCCCAGGTAATGGCTTCTCCGCCCAGCGGCGGCGTCTGCGGGAACTTGCCTGAAGGCGCAGGTTGAAAATATGGGCTGCCAGCCTCGTTTGTGAGCGGCAGACAGTGAATGGCGTCGGCGTTTCCGTTGGGGCAACTCCCAGGGTCGAAAGAGATCGTGCCGCCGACAATGGATTGCAGACGTGCCACCGGCCCGCCGAACGCCGTCTGACCAGCTCCGTCCAGGCAGCAAGTATTGGTGAGCGTGGCCGAAAAGCCGGCCGGAGCCTGGGCGTCAAAGGTATTGACCAACTGCATGCCGGCGCGGTCGTAAACGATACTGAAGCCACCGCGGATGACGGTTTTGTCGGGTCCGCCGAACAGGCTTCCCAGTAAACCGCCCTGCACGCGCGGCGAGTACGCCACCGAAATGCGCGGCGAAAAATTAGTCTTCTGTGTGGCGTAGAGTCCCGGCGCGTTGTTGGCATCGCCGCCAGGGAGGAACGAAGTGATAGGGACATCGGCATAACCCAAACCATTGTTCATATTCTGCACGTTCTGATGGAAGGCTTTGCCAAGGTTGTAGGTACCCGAGGGGCAATTCAAACCAGGGGACTGCACGGTCGGGTCGCAAGTTGGAGATGCTTGGAAGCCGTTCACTTCCCACGGTGGCGGGAAGATGGACCAGCGCAACCCGAGGCTGATGGTCCAGTTGGGTTTGAAGTGCCATGAATCCTGGGCGTACATTTCATAGGAGTTCAAGGCGTACTTGCGCTTAACAGGCGCGCCCTGGTCCTGCGGGGTTCCGTCTTTGTTGTAGTTCCAGTTGGAGTCCACCAGCGAAATCATGCCCAGAAGGCCGAGCATCGGGTAGTCGTAGGCGACGTTTGAAAACGCCGCGGGGAAATCGCCGTAGCAGGGATCGAGTTGGCTGCCTCCCGCCGTGTATCCGGCCGCCGCGCTGGCCGTGTTGCAAACCGGTCCTCTCTGCGGGTCCGTATTTGCGGTATTGGCAAAGGCCACCGGGGCCATCCAGAAAGTGGCGCCTTTGCCCTGGCTGAAAGAATGCAGAAAGCTGATGCGTGGATCGCGGATGATGCCGATATTCACGCCAAATTGAAGAGTATGCTTGCCCTTGGTCCACGATACGTCGTCGAGGAAATTGTTCACCGGCATCTGGAAATTGCGGCTGTAGGTGAAGGGATTATCGAGGGTGTAAAACGTGTTCCACGGCTGGTTGGAATTTCCGTTGTAGCCGGTGCTCTGCCGTGTGAAGCCATAGCGGAAGGTGTTCACCAGGCTTTTGCTCAGCAATGCCGTGTACCCTACCGCCATGCCCTTGCTGTAATCAACGAGGGTTTGCATGGGCGCGTTTCCGGGCAAGAAAGGCGCCTGCGGGTTGCTCAGATTCTGCAGCGCGCCGCGCCAGAAGAGTGTATGCGTGCCCTTGGACGTGAGATTGTAATCGACGCGGGCGATGTAAGCGTCGAGATTCTGGTTGAACGGAGCGCTCCAGCGGTAGCCCGAATAGTTGAAACCATCCCCAACGGAAGGATCGTTGGTCACCAGGTTACCGTAGGTGGACTGGAAATACTGGATCATGTAGGAATTGGCGTTCAGCGGGATGTGCAACGGGTCGAGATTCTGAATATCGGTTGGGGATAGTCCCGCAAAACCGGGCGCGACGTTGTAAACCTTGCTGCTGATGCCGGTGACGCTGCCGCCCGGGCACTGCGCGGGATCAGCGCACTGGTAAATCATGACGCCGTCGCGAAGTGAGGCGGTTGGGATGTTGCGCACCACGCTCTGGTCTTCGCGCAGGCGGGTTCCTTCATAGTTTAGGAAGAAGAAGAGGCGATTCTTCACAACGGGCCCTCCGACGGTGCCGCCGAACACGTTGCGAATCAGCTTGAGTGGCTGGTTGCACTGGCTGGAGCTTAACGGCGTGCCGCTTGCGGCGCAGCTATCAAGCTGCGCACGCTTGGTGAGGTAATCGTTCGCGCTGGTCAGGGTGTTGCGCAAATATTCATAGGCGGAGCCGTGCCAATCATTGGTGCCGCTTCTTGTGACCAGGGCGACCTGCGCGCCGGAGCCGGTGCCTTGGTCGGCATTGTAATTCGTGGTGGTGACGCGGAACTCCTGTACGGAATCTTGGGTGATCGGGAGCACGGAGGTAAAGGCATAACCGCTGTTCTGATCGTTGACGTCAACGCCGTCGAGGCTGATGTTGCTCTGGTCACTGCGCGCCCCGTTGACGGCGCCGTTGCGGCTATCCTGGTCTTTGTAGGCCGCCAGGGAAGTGCTCAGAGTATTTCCCGTGAAGGTCACGCCGGCTTGCAGGCTGAGAAGTTCGGGAACGTTGCGGCCATCGAGGGGAATATCTCGTACCTGATTTTCGCCAAAGGAGTTGCCGATGGAGGCGTCGACGAGGTTGAGCGGCGGCGCTTCGCCGGTTACGGTGACGCTTTCGCTGGAAGCGCCGATCTTCAATTGGACGTTAGCCGTTGCCGGGGTGTTGATGAGCAGGACGAGGTCCTTGCGTTCATGGCGCGCGAAGCCCTGGGCGGTGACTACCAGGGTGTAATTGCCCGCCGGAAGTTGCAGAAACTGGTAACTCCCCTCCGCATCTGTGACCGTGTCGCGCTCTGCTCCGGACTCCGTGTTCTTGAGCGTCACCGTGGCCCCGGATACGCCTTTACCGCTGGGATCGTTCACCTCGCCGCGCAACGACGTTGACGAGGTTTGGGAAAATACAAACTGCACCATCGCCAGGCACAGAAAACTCAAGAAAATCGCAGACTTCTGCAAGCGCTTCATTTCTTGCCTCCCGCCCGAAAATTCCTGGACTTACAATTGTCCGCAAGCGCATTGGGCGCGCTTCCCGCGCCGGAAGTCCGGGCCCGTGTTTTTGGAAAGAATCCGTCTTGCCTTCGGCGGAAAACGCCGAATCCCTGCGGATGAAGCTACTACGCGCCTCTGCGAACAACTTGTCTATAAGTGACCTGGACTTGTTTGCCCGCGCCTTCACTGACCCAGAATGACTTAATTTTTCCGCGGGTTCCGGAGGAGGTGAAGAAAAGGAGGGCGAAATGCTCACACCAAAAGAGGCAGCAGGGACCCCTTACCGCGATGCCAGGGAGACACTGCGCGCGGAAAAGTTCCCACAGGGGAAAACACCATTTGCAAATGACTTTTCCGGCCCCATTCTCTCGCGACGAATAATCAAGGCCTCATCAATCAGGATTCTAAGCAGCCAGCTGCGGAATTCACCCGCAGGCTTGTTCTTGTCCGGCACGCGGGTCGCGAGGGTCAAGCAGCGATTGACGGCTTGTTCGGCACCTTTAGGTTCATGCAAAATGCGTTCGGCGATCTGATAAAGCAAGCCTCGATAGCGCAGGCATTCGTGACCAAACCGTTCCTTCTTATCCCAATCCAAAAAAATCGACGTCTTTTTACTGCTCATGTTTCTTGAATTCTCCCTCTCATTTGTGACCGAACGGAAGCCCGTGCTTCCGTCCGGTTCCTTGGGACGGCCGTCATCCCGCTTGTTGAAGGCGGGGTTTCTCCATTCTTCTCGGAGTGGGAGCCGGTACTATCATGGGGACATCCCGGCGGTATTGTGCGTACTCCTTGTGAATCCGCATCAGGTCCTGCTCTTCGAGCTGGATTGCGGTGAAAATGTAAGCGGTGGTGGCGATGGCAAACACGAGGTGCGCGGCGGTCATATGCGCCGCAGACCAGAAGACCATCAACCAACCCACGTATAGCGGATGGCGCACATAACGATAAAGCCAAGGCGTGCGGAATCCCGCGGGCTTATACTCGCGCCCGATCAAGCGGCACCAGACCTGGCGCATCCCGAAGAGTTCGAAGTGGTCGATCAGGCAGGTGGCGATAAAGACGAGCGCCCATCCCAAAGCGAACAAAATCCCGATAGCGACACGGCCAATTTGGCTTTCGACATTCCAGATTACCCCGCCCATGGGTTGCCACTTCCAGAAAAGCAGGAGCAACGCGACGCTGGAAAAGAGCACGTACGTGCTGCGCTCCACCGATGGCGGCACGATGCGCGTCCACGCCCTCTTGAACCACTGACGCGCCATCAAGCTGTGCTGAACGGCAAATAGACCCAGGAGTGCTCCGTTCACCAACAGCGCCTGGCCAAAAGGCGCGACTGGACCCGAATCAATCGACTTCGGCACACCGAAATTGCCCAAGAACCCAACCGCGTACAGAAAAGTTACCAGAAACAACAAGTAAGAAACGGCCCCATAAAGAAAGGCCGCGATTCGCGAAATCATTCTTCCTCCCGCAGGGTGCCGCTGGGTTACAATCCATAAATGCTTTCGGGCAGCGCCCCGTCTTTGTTGATTAGCGCAAGGAAGTGGGCTGCCCGTACTTTGCCGGGTCTGATTTTTTCCTGATGTTTTTCTGAAACGATGAACTCACTCAAGCCTTGCGGCGTCTATGAGTTCGGCCCTTTTCGACTAGACGTGAAAGAGCGACGTTTACTGCGCGGCGAACGCGGCGTGCCCCTTACCGGAAAGGCCTTTGACACGCTCTGTTTTCTCGTGGGGCGCCATGGGTCGCTGGTGCCCAAAAGGGAGCTTCTCAATGCCCTCTGGCCGGAAACCTCGGTCGAAGAAAACAATATCGACCGAAACATCTCTACCTTGCGAAAGGTACTCGGGGAAAAGTCTGCAAACCCACGGTACATCGAAACCGTGCCGCGAGTAGGGTATCGCTTTGTCGCGGGCGTTACGGAAGTTTCCGTGGCGGAACCCGCTCCTGCCGCGCCGCGTGAACCTCAACCGGAGTCTCCGAGCCGTCAGGAAATTCGCTTTTGTGTGAGTCCCGACAATGTGCGCATCGCTTACGCGAAGGTTGGTAACGGGTTTCCGATCGTGAGAGTCGCCAACTGCTTTAATCATCTGGCATTCGAATGGCAAAGTCCCATCTGGCATCACTGGGTGCGTGACTTGGCTTCGCAAAACAGCATTGTGCGCTACGACGGGCGCGGGAATGGACTATCGGAGTGGAACGTCGAAAATATGTCGTTCGATACCTGGCTGCAGGACCTGGAAACTGTGGTGGATGCGGCTGGATTGGAAAAATTCGCGCTGATGGGGCATTCGCAGGGCGGAGCGGTGGCGATCGCCTACGCGGTCAAGCATCCGGAGCGCGTCAGCCACCTGATTCTGTGCGGCGCTTATTCACGGGGCGCGACTTTTCGGGGGCGTCCCGAGGCAGCGGAAGTTCGCCGGGCCCTGGAAACGCTGGTGCAGCTGAACTGGGGAAAGAGCAATCCGTCGTTCTTCCAGCTGGTGACGAATCTCTACATTCCAGAAAATACCGGCGAGGAAGAGCAGCGCTGGTTCAAAGAACTGCAACTGATTTCCGTGTCCAGTATGAATCTGGTGCGGTTCATGCGCGCCTGCGACGAGATTGACGTGCGCGCGCTGCTGACGTCGGTGCGTGTTCCCACCATCGTCTTTCACAGCGAGCGAGACCGAATCGCGCCGCCGGAAGAAGGCAGGATCCTGGCCGCGGAAATTCCCGGCGCGAAATTCGTGCCGCTTGCCAGCGGCAACCACATTCTT
>DATFSI010000247.1:0-15548 GCA_035262705.1 Candidatus Acidiferrum sp.
CCTTACTTCGCCGTAAAGGCAGATTTAGTTTCGTCGTCGACTCGACCGCGCCGCCGAACATCGATCCCGAGGCGCTTGATTTTCTGATTCAAGGTGGAAAGGGGAATCAGGAAACGCTCGGCGGCTTCCGTCTGATTCCAGCCCGTGCGTTCCAACATGTCCACGATGATGCGGCGCTCGACTTCATCAATGATCTGGAATAGAGACGGATTCGGGCTGTCGGCGGCGGCGCGCGCACCAGGTTCGCCCGGAAGCGGGGGCAGAAATTCGGAAAGCTGCAGGCGCACGCCGCGCACAATCTCCTTGCTGCGCAACGTTTCGGGGAGCAGGTCAACGTCCACGCGCTCTTGGGTGGAAAGAACCACGGAACGCTCCACCACGTTTTCCAGTTCGCGGACATTTCCCGGCCAGTCATAGTCCATGAGCAGCTTCATTGCCGACGGCGTGAACTGCCGGAGGGATTTGGCGTTTTCCTGGCAGAAGCGCTCCAGGAAATGCGCCAGGAGCAGGGGAATATCCTCGCGGCGCTCGCGCAGCGGCGGCAAGTGCAGATGGATGACGTTGAGGCGGTGATAGAGGTCTTCGCGGAAGCGGCCTTCCTTGACCAGCGAGAGCAGATCAATGTTGGAAGCAGCGACGATGCGCACGTCCACCTTGATTTGTTCCGTGCCGCCCAAGCGCATGAATTCGCGCTCCTGAATCACGCGCAGCAGCTTGGCTTGCGTCTCCGGACTGACGGTGGCGATTTCGTCGAAGAAAATGGTGCCCTGATCGGCGACTTCGAACAGGCCTTTTTTCGAGGCCACGGCGCTGGTGAAGGCGCCCTTCACATGGCCGAACAGTTGCGACTCTAGCAAATCCACGGGAATCGAGCCGGTGTTGACCGGCACAAAGGCACGGTCGGCACGCGGCGAAGCGGAGTGGATGGCTTTGGCGATGAGCTCTTTTCCGGTGCCGCTTTCGCCGCTGATGAGCACTGTCGAGCGCGAAGGTGCCACCTGGGCGATCAGATCGAACAGGGCGAGCATCTTCTCACTTTTGCCCACGATGTTCGGAAAATTGAAGCGCTGCTTGAGAGCGCGCTTGAGCTGTACGTTTTCTTCACGCAAGCGGTGCGCCTCTACGGCCTGCGCCACTTGCGCCAGCAGTTCATCGTTCGACCAGGGCTTGGTGATGTAATCCATCGCGCCGCTTTTAAACGCCGCGCGGGCCATCTCAATGGAGCCGTACGCGGTGATCAACACGATAGGCAGGTGGGGATCCTGCCGCCGGATATCCTTAAGAAGATCGATGCCGTTGCGGTCCGGGAGGCTTACGTCGAGCAACAAGAGGTCGTAGGGTTGCTCGCCGAGACGCGACATCCCGGATTGTCCGGTGTCGGCCATGGACACCTGGTAGCCCTCGGTTTTGAGAAGAAGCTCGAGTCCTTCCCGAATTTCCGATTCGTCATCGACGACGAGAATGGATCCCTTAGACATGAACCGTTTTCCTCACGGCCGGGAATTCCAGGTGGAAAGAAGTGCCGCGTCCCGGCGTGGAGCGCACGTCGATCTTTCCGGCGTGCTCCTTGATGATCCCGTAACTCACCGACAAACCCAAGCCGGTGCCGCGTCCACCGGGCTTGGTGGTAAAGAAGGGATCGAATATCTTGTGGATGTGGTCGCGGGGAATTCCGTTGCCTGTGTCGGCGACCTCGATTTCCACGCTGCCGTTGTGCGCGGCGGTTTTCACTTCCAACACGCCGCCGGCGGGCATGGCGTCGCGGGCGTTCAGAAAGAGATTCAGAAACACCTGTTGCAGCTTGTTCGCGGAACCCCTCACCGGGGGCAGTCCGTCGCTGAGATGCCTGACCACCCGGATCTGCGAAGTCTTCAGAGGGTGCGCGACCAAAGAAAGCGTTTCTTCCACCACGCGATTTACGTCAATATCGGCCAGCGCGCTGGGGCCGGTGCGCGAAAAATTTAGCAGGTTGTTGACAATCTCGCTGGCCCGGAAGGTTTGTTTCACGATTTTATCGATGATCGACTGCCGCGGGTCGCCGTCAGGCATCTGTTTGGCCAGCATCTGGATGTAGCTTGAAATCACGGCCAGCGGCGTGTTTACTTCGTGGGCCACGCCAGCCGCGAGCAGGCCCAAGGAAGTGAGCTTCTCGGTCTGCGACATTTGCTCTTCCATGCGCTCGCGCTGGGTCACGTCGTCAAACAACAGCAGCCGTCCGATACGTTCGTTGGACTTGCTGACCAGCGGCGTGATCGACACATTCACCACCATGGCCTGGCCCTGATGCTGCAGGCGCTGTTTATGAATGCCGGTGATCTGCTCACCGTCGCCGCGAGCGGAAATCTCCTGCACCAGGTCCAGGGGCAGTATTTCTTCGAGCGGATGCCCAACCGCGTCGGTCCGCGATACGTGGAAAAGCTGTTCCATGCGGCTGTTCCAGGCCTCCACGGTGCCGTAAAGGTCCACGGCCAGCACGCCAACATTGAGCGATTCCACTATGTTTTCGCTGAAGTCTTTAAGGCGCGCAACTTCGAAAGCTTTCTGTTCGAGCGATGTATAGAGCTGCGAATTGTCGAGCGCGATGGCCAAGTAGCCGGCGATGGTCTGTACGAGTTCCACGTCGTCGCTCGAGAGAAAATCACCGTCCACGGTCTTCCCAAGGCCCAGGTAGGCGACGGTACGCTCGCGAATGCGGCAAGGAATGAAATAGTTGAGGTCGAGCTGCGCGATGGTATGCCGCGCCTCTTCCGCGAAATCCGCGACGCTGCGGGGAGACTCAAAGAAGATCGTCTGGTTTGCCAGTTCGGGCTCGGCGGCTTTCAAAAAGCTCAGATCAAGTTTTTCGCTGAGCCGCACGCCCATGGAGCGTGCGAGGCGCATCTCGCCCCGGTTTTGCGCGTCCTCAACAAAGATGGCCAACCGGTCGACCAGGAGTGTCTGCGAAACGCGGTCCATCACCGAGCCAAGCATGGGTTCGAGGCGAACTTCGTTGGTCAGCGTGCGGCCAAATTCGATGAGTGTGCGCCGGTAGTCCAGGCGGTCGCGGTAGAAGAAGCGATCGAGTCGGGCTTGAATGCCTTCGCGGAACGGTTGGAACAGGAACGCCGCCACGACGATGGCGATGATTCCTCCCACAGAGCCGGTGGTTTGCTGGTGAAAAATCTCCGCAATCAGAGCCACTAGGCCGAAATAGACCGCAGCGACGGCGGCGGTGGCCGCGGTGTAGGCTAAGCCGCGCTTGAAGATGATATCCACGTCCATCAGGCGGTAGCGGATAATGGCGTAGCCGAAGCACAGCGGGATCAGGACTAGGCTCAACGCGGAAAACTGCATCCACGGCCGCATGGCAGCGTCAAAGATATACGGCAGGATGTAAAAGATGGTGAAGGGAAGGGTACCCGCCAGGGTTCCTCCGGTGAGCCATTTCAACTGCTGGCGCAAGACGCCGGAGCGCGAGCGGCGGTAACTCAGATGGAAAACCAGGCCGGCAGCGAGAAAGTAAAAGCCCAGGAAGCCGAGTTCCAGCTGGTCGAGAGCCACGCGAGACCTTGTGGTGGGCACAAAACCCTGGGTGTTCAGCGAAACCATCAGATGGACCACGAGCAAGATCACCGGTGGGGCGTAAACCCCCACAAATTTCAGGAGGGATTTGCCGGAGGATTCCGTGCGCTCCGGGAAAACCAGGGCGAAGTGCAGCAAAAGCGCCGGCGCCAATAACCTTGCGGCGATGCTGGCCCAGTAGACTTCCAGATCAAATGTGTCGAGCTTGCCGCTGTATTGGAAGGAATACAAAACGAACGAGACTAGGCAGAAAACGTAGAAGTGCACAGCCCGGGGGGCGTTCCAGCGGCGCGCAAAGATGAACAGACCGATGAACAGATAGAGAAGCCCAACGACCCGCAAATAATTTTCGACGCTTAAGGGTTTATTCGGCGGAGTGGTGATCAGGCGGGTTTCAAACTCTTCGCCGTTGCGCTCCAGCTTGTAGCGGAGTTGCGTCCACAACCCGGCGCGATAGAGGCGCCGCGCCACGTGCGCGGCCTTGGGCACCGGGACATCATTGATCGCCAAAAGCAGGTCGCCTGAGCGGATCCCTGCCGCCGAAGCCGGGGAATCAGGCGCCACCTTCCAGGCTTCGACGCCCGAAGCGCCGTCCGTCCAGGCCACACCATCGTCCACCAGGTCATAGCGCGACCGCTGGACGAAGTTGTACCAGGAGAAGATGATGGCGGCCAGCGTAGCCAACGCCAGTACCACTGCCCCTACCCGGACACGGAGTTTTTGTCGCATGGCCAAGATTCGCGTGCTTAGAGACTAGACTCCCAAGAATTGCAGCAACTCATCTTCCAATCTTCTGTAGGAATGCGTTCCCCTATCCATTGCAAATACAGGTGTTACGCTAACGCGGCGGGCGTAAGAGAAGCGGTATCCAGTTTCCGGTAGGCTAACTACAACTTTCCAGAACCTTTCTGCACCTTAAAATTGGAGGCTCACACCGCCCCGGAAGCTCCGGAAAGCTGGCACCAGGAGCACTTGGCCATCATGGGTGTTCACCGAGACATAACCCTGCGCCAAAAGGTTGTCGCACTCGGCGTTCGCTTCCCACTTCCCGAACCACATCTTCGGCAACGGCTGCCGCACCCCGACATTAAGATACGGCCCCAACTGGTAAGAAGCCTCGCCATAGGGATCCACACGCGACAGAGCGGGCTCGTTGATCCATTTGTAGCCGACGCTCAGGTGCGTGCCGCTCTGGGGAATGCGCGCGTTCAGTTTCGTGGCCAAGGACTGTCGCTGCGCCGTGCGCAATCCGTCGCGCAGCCCGCCTTCCATTTCGGCGATGGGGACCAAGGCGCCAGAAAACGCGTAAACGGCCGTTACTTCCAGATCTTCGCTGAGTTTCTCGCGCAGCGCGGCGCGGCCGCCCCAGTCGCTTGAAGAGCCGCCGTCGTAAGCAAAGCCCTTCGAGAAGAAGTCCTGGAAATATTCTTCAGGAGGCAAGGCCTGGCCACGGCCGAACAAGGCAATGTGCGCATTATCGTCATGAAAAGCGGCGATCTGAAAAACGCCGCGTCCCCTAAGGCGCCTCTCGACGGCCAATTCCTCATGGCGGCCGCTCTCGAGAACGGGATGCCCTTGGCGCATTAGCAGTGCCGGGAAAGTGTCCAGTTGGTTGAGGGCATCGGTCAAAACGCTGGGGGCGTCTAGGCCCTCCAGATCGGCATTCAAGGTATCGCGGGGAGCGCTGCCATTGGGTAGGGAGGCATAGATGGCATCCACGTACCAACCGGAGGTAAGGCGAGTTTCAAGTTTCACGCGCTCGCGCAGACCTGTGGCGAGTTCCCCCAGTCCGACCAGCACATACTCGCCGCCGACACGCAGAAGGAAGCGGTTGCCCAGGGTCAGGGTCTCGCTCTGGTCCATGCGGACGCCGCGGAAGGTCAGGCCGCTCGAACCCAACTTCGCTTCGCGCAAAACCAGCGTACTCGCCGGGCCGTTACCCGAAATGCCCGCCGGCAACCAGGTAGCCGCAATGCCGCCCGCCGGTGATTCTTCGTCCGGTGTGATCTGTCCGGCGAAAACGATGTGCTGCAAGCCGTTTAATCTCTGGTCATAGGCAAAAGCGGTGCCGGGAGCTGCGGCAACGTTCGAAACCGACCCTGGCCGCCGCGCGCCATCGGTCAACGCCAGAAGGCCCAGCGGACGCTGAATATTTTTCTCAATAACGATCGAGGAAGCGATCGTTCCCGGGGCGTCACTGTCGTCCCATTGAAGAACCGGCCGCAGACCCGGGGCGGAACGCAACACCCACTTCCAATCATCTGCCTCGACCGAAGCCGCCACGGGCGGGCGGCGTAACTGCTCAATGGAGGCAAACATTGACGCCAGCTGAATACGCAGGCTGGTGGTCAAGCTCGCGACAACCTGTACGTGCTTTTCGAGCACCGGCAGGTAGCCCGCGAGTGTTACGCTTACGGTGTATGCGCCCGGCATGAGCTTTTCTGCGGTGAAGACCCCTTGGGTGTTGGTGAGGAACTGATAGCTTGCGGAGAGGCCTGGAGTTTCCGAAGTCAACGCCACGGTGGCGCCCAATTGCGGGATGCCACCGGAGTCGCGCACGATTCCGGTCAGTTTGCCGGCATTGGGGGAAGGTTTGGCCGCGCTTTGTGCGGCAACGCGCGGCGCACTCGAGGTCACACCCAGAGTAGAGACCAAAAAAACACCGAAGCACAGGAGGGTACCGTGCTTCACTCCGTTACCTCCCAGGTGTGACGTTCGCCGCGGTCTTCTGCTCGACGGGTGCCTTCACCGAAAACTCCGCCGAGCGCGAAATCGTGACATTCGCCAACAGGTCTGTCGCGTTGACCTCGAGAGTATACTTCCCCGGGGCCAGCGTGGCTAGGGGCAATAATCTTTCGATGGTGACCTGATCGCCGGTCTGCTTGAGCTCGTCGCTGGTCAGCTTGAACTGCATATTCGGTACCGGCTCGCCACCCTTCTTTACGGTGAACTGGAAGCTGGCGTTGCTCTTGTGGGTCTTTTCGTCGCCCTTCAGATTGTAAACCTGCCAGTAAATGCCCAGCTTGTCAGCGAGGGTAAAGTCGCCATCCAGCCGCGGGCGCACTTTTGAAGAGCCGAGAACGAACTGTCCGGTGCCGATCTGCTTGGCAGGGACGTGCTCGATCTGATCGGCCAGAATCAGCGAGCTGGCATCGAGTTTTTCGTCTTCATAGCGAGGCACGGCAAGCCGGGTGTTCACGGCGCCGACATTGCCGCTGTTTACGTCCTTGATCACAAGGTCCAGGCGGTAGAGCCCCGGGCGCAGCGGCAGCGACTTCTGATAAATCGAGGACTGTTTCTGAGACATCTTGTAAAGCGTTTCCGGATAATCGCGGGTGAGCGGGTCCTCGAAGGTTTGCACGATACGCCCGGTTAGCGTGCTCACGCGGCCGAAGATATTAAGCTCGGCCGTGTACACGCCGTCCCTGTTTTTGAACTGCAACTGGTTGTTAGGCACCTGCACGCTCACCGGCACCAGGACGGTGTCGTTGGTGACCTTCAGGAAGTCCGTGCGGTAGTTGAATTTCAACTGGTCGCGCACCATGCGCGAGGTCACCAGGGCCTCCAGGTCCTTGTATTTAACTTCCGGTGGGCGCTGCACCTTAGCGTAGAGTTCCAAACGCGTGAATTCGTTGAGGCTGGCCGGAGTCCCGCCCAACGAGGTGGGAAGGTGGGTGCCATCGGAACGCGTAAAGCGATCCGTCTTGGAAGCCAGGCCCATAGACTCCATCATGCTCAAGCCGGCGCCGGGGACGTAAAGCAGCGCGTCTTTTTCCGAGGGATCGGACGTGAGGTGGTATTCCCCCGTGCCGCTGGGGTCGACGAATTCCAGTTCAACGTTTTCTTGAATCCCCTCGAGGTAGCGGTACCGCCAGCGCTCCCAGGGATACGTTGTGGTGGAACCGCCGCCTTCTTCCGTCGGTCGATCGTATGTTCCGCCTGTGGGGTGCGACTCGATTTCGTCCGGAGCGCCCCAGATAATGTAGATGCGCCCGCGATCGGTCTTCCATCCGGGAATGCCCGAAGCGAAATGCTCGTTAGCATAGGCGATCCGGCGATAGTGTTCCTCTTTAAAATCGTTGTCGGGCATATCAGGATTGCTGCTGCGGCGGAGCCAGAACTGTTCGATAAACTGCTCGCGTTCCTCGTTTGTCGACAACTGCAAAAAGGCCGTGCGCTCTTCCGGCGAGATAATGTAGACGACGTCTTCGTTGAGCCAGGTTTTGAAGGAGTTATCCAGTTCTTTGTACGTCTTCTTCATTTTCTGCTTCTGGTCTTTGCTGAGCTTCTGATTCTGGGGGGGAGTTTGCGCGTTGGGATCGGGGTTTTGCGCTTCCTGACCGGCAAGGGGCAGCGTGAGCAAGAGGCACGCCGTCAGGCTGGCAGTCATCTTACGGGTCATGGGCATAGAGACACCTTTACGAGCTTTGAATTCTAATCCTCTGTACCCCTGGCGTCAAATCGGGAATCTCGTTCATTCAAAGACAGTTATCCCCCGATGCTCCTTAGACGGCGGGAGGATCGAACGGCGTTGCCTGAAAATACGAGGAGGAACCGGAATAGAAGCTTACTGCAGGCGGGTGTTTTGCACTTCCGAGCCGACCAGTGCGTCAAAGATTGCCAGCACGTGCCGTCGGTACTCCAACATGCGGGAGAAAACGTCGCGCAACTGGGGTTCGCGCTCGGCATCGCGATGCCACTTGGCCAGGACCGCCGGAGGAACCTCAATGTCCTGCCGCAATTTTTCCGCAGAGTGTCCCCGCAGGAACAGCCCGTAGAAAAAAGCCGCTTCGCGCTGCGGATATCCCAGATCCACGGCGACTTCAGGCGGTATGTATGTAGGCATCGTGGCCATAAGGAAAACGCAGTTTACCCAAAATCAGTTCCGCGTCAAGTAGAACCCCGGTGCCAGTGCTTCGGGCTGGTCAACATCCCCGGCCGGCAACCCGTCGGGAACCCTTCTCCCGGGCTAACCTAGAGTCTCTTGACCGCTGCCGGCCGCCATAGGATGCTAGTGGCTATGGGGAAGTTACCCAAGTCGCTGGCGCGGCGTGTACTGCGCTACGGAGTCCTGCGCGGGCTGCGCTCGGTGGAGATTGATCCGGAGGAGTTTCGCCGGCGTCTCGCGGACAAGCATCATCTCTGGATTCCCCATTTTGGCCGCATGCGTGATGTGCCGATCGAACAACTCGATGCCATCGCTGATCGTCTGATTCATGATGCGCAACGCCTCGCTATGGCCCAGGGAGCGGGTTTCGGCCTTGGTGGCATGATCACCCTTCTTCCGGATGCGAGCCTTCTTACCATTCTCATTCTCCGCCTCATTCAGAGGCTTTGTCTGCTTTACGGATTCGAAGAGAACGAAAGCGAGCGCCGGGTACAGATGTGGCTTGCGGCGGCCGGCGCGGCGGGCATCGATCTGGGTAAGGACTTTGCCGAGAAGCAGCTCGCGGAACGCCTGGCTCCAAGAATTGCCGGACGCCTCGCGGTGCGCATTGGCGAAGAAAGCGCCGAGAAATGGGTTGGCCGCATAGTGCCGCTGGCGAGTTCCGCGATTGGCGGCGCGCTGAATTACACTTTCGTGCGCTCCTGGGGCCGCCGCGTGAAGCAGCACCTGCGCGAAAAACATTTGGCCGAGCGCGCCTCGGCAGCCACGCGGGTGCCCGGCGCTGCCAACGCTATTCCGGTCAGCTGACGCTGATCCAATTTGCGGTACTTCGATGATGCAGCAGCTATTCCTGCTTGGCGTGAACTATCCGTGGTCGCACTATGCGGAGGATTTCGGCGCGACCACCGGGGGCCATCGCGGACTTTCCCTCCCCGAAAACACTGCTGAGGTTTCGGAAAATTTTGCGCGCATTCGCGATTGCGGTGCACGCGTGGTGCGCTGGTTCTTGTTTGGCGACGGCCGCGGCGGCTTCACGGCGGAAAAAGGGATTCCCCGCCGGCCCGACGAATTTTTGTTTCGCGATGTGGAGGCGGCGCTCGAACTCGCCCGCCGCTTTGACCTGCAACTTTGTTTATCGCTCATCGATTATTTGTGGCTGCAGGATCGCACGGGAAAGCCCGCGGCTCATGCGAATGAGCAGGTGCTGCAATTTGCCGCCGGGCGGGAAGCATTTCTGCAACGCATCCTGATCCCGATATTCCAGGAGTTTCGCGGGCATCGGGCGCTATTCGCCTGGGAGATTGCCAATGAGCCCGAGTGGGCGATTCGCGAATTTCACCGCCATGCGCAGGCGAAAATGCACTTCGCGGATTTTCGCTGCTTTGCCGAGGAGATAGTGCAAGCCGTTCGCGAATATGCCGGCGTGCCGGTAACGCTCGGCTCCGCGCGGCTGGATTGGGTACGCGCATGGGCGGAGCTGGGGCTGGATTTTTATCAGGCCCACTATTATCCAAAGCATGATTCGGGGCGGCGCTCTGGCCTCGGAAAGCATCTTGCGGCGCTGCCGGCTTTGGACAAGCCGCTGTGGCTCGGCGAACTTCCTGCGCACGACGAGACTTCGCCCAGCTACGGGCTCGAGTCATCGCTTACCGATTGCAGCGAAGCGGGTCTGCTGGGCGCCGCTGTCTGGCGCTGGACTCCTCCGGACGAAACCGGCACCGATCAGCATTTGGGCCGCGTAGATCCGGATGTCCTTAGTGCCTGGAACTCCGCCGAGCGTTCACACCGGGCTTCCGCATAGCTTGTCAGGCAAAACAGGCGATATCCCATTCCGACAGCTCGCTGGAATTTGCGCGAGTGCCGCCGTAGAGTGGAAGAGTCGGATTCCCTCCAGAAAGAGGTTGTTATGATTTCGTTCCGCAAATTCCTGCTGACCGGCGGCCTGCTGATGGCCGGCGCTGGCCTGCTGCTCGAGCCGCCATTCGCCGCGTCTCCTGCGCAGCCGGCTGCCGTGGCCGTCGCGACACAGACCGAAGAGCCGACGCCGGCATTCCACGCCAAGGCTCCGCAGGACGCCTTGCCGCCGACGATGGACCCGTCGTTGTTCCCGGACGTGCTGACGTTCAACGCGTACACCGTCGCGGGGCGAGTGAAAAAGGTGCTCTACCAACAGCCCTGCTATTGCCACTGCGACCGCAGCCAGGGGCACGGTAGCCTGCTTGATTGTTTCGTCAGCCGCCACGGGGCTGGTTGCGATATCTGCCAGAAGGAAGACTTCTACTCCTATGAACAGACCCACAAAGGCCAGACTCCTGCACAAATCCGCGAAGGCATTATGCACGGCGAATGGCAGCGGGTGGATTCCGCAAAATACGCGAAGGATCCTTTGCCGGCGCAGAAAGCCGCGGCGAAATAGAAGCGCGGAAGAATTGCGCGGCTGAAGCCGTGCGCCTACATTTCATGGCCCGCAAAGAACACGCGCCGGAAACGCCCGCGACCACCTTTCTGCGTGAAAACAAGGTCAGCTTCACAAAGCATCTCTACGACTATGTGGAGCATGGCGGAACGAGCGAGTCTTCGCGGCAACTCGGCTTGGACGAGCACGCCGTAGTAAAGACCCTGGTGATGCAGGACCAGGACGCCAAGCCGCTGATGGTGCTGATGCATGGGGACCGCCAGGTGAGCCTGAAGAATCTTGCTCGGCAAATCGGGGCGAGAAAAGTGGAGCCATGCAAGCCGGACGCTGCCGAGCGTCACACCGGCTATCAGGTGGGCGGCACCTCGCCGTTCGGCACGCGCAAGCATCTCCCCGTCTATGTGGAACGCTCCATCCTGGAGCTCCCCGCCATTTACATTAACGGCGGCAACCGCGGTTTCCTAGTGGAGATCTCTCCGCGAATCCTCACGGATCTGCTTCACGCGCAGCCCGTCGACTGCGCGACGCTTGACTGATTTCCACGGAGTTCGTGGCACGACTTAGCGTTTTCGAAATTCTGTTGTATCCTCAAGCGGATTTTTTACCTTCGCGTCTACGATTGGTACCCACTATGTCCGACGGTGACCTCCCGCTCCCAGGCCAAACCAGCAACGAACCTCCTAAAGGCCCGGGTGAGAATGCCCCAGAAGCCCTGGTGCAGATGGAAAGAGTAACAAAATCGTTCGGACCGAAAGTGGCGCTCAACAACGTTTCCTTTTCTGTTCCGCGCGGGCAGATTTGCGGATTGCTAGGCCCCAACGGCGCGGGGAAGACGACGCTCTTCCGTCTGCTGATGGGCATTCTCAAGGCGACCGAAGGGCTGCTCCTCGTCGACGGCCTTGATGCGTTTGAAGAGCGCGTTGCGGTCAAGCGTTTGATCGGATTCCTGCCGGACGAACCTACGTTTTATTCGTACCTGTCAGGCCGCGAAGTGCTGGAACTGAGTGCCGCCATGCACGGTCTGGACGTCGAGCTAACACTAGGTCGCATGCTGGGGGTCATTTCCAAGCTTCGCTTGGCGGAAGATATGGACAATTATGCCGAGGATTATTCGCGTGGAATGAAGAAGAAGCTTGGCCTGTTGCTGGCCATGCTGCACCAGCCGAAACTTCTGGTGCTCGACGAACCCACTAATGGACTGGACGTGGAATCGACGCATCTTTTCTACGACCTCATTTCGGAAAAGGCGGCGCAAGGGACCACGGTCCTGTTTTCGACGCACCTGATGGACCACGTTACACGGCTTTGTTCGCATGCCGTCATCATCAACGAGGGAACCGTGGTCGCCAAAGGTTCCCTGGACGAGTTGCGCTCCAGCTTCGGCGAAGCCAGCCTCGAAGACATCTTCCTGAAACTCACTGCCCGCCCGCCACAGTCATGATCCCGGAACCCGTCGGTCCTCCGAGTTTTTGGCGTACCCTCGGCTTGCTGCTCAGTGCCGCGCGGAAAAGGGCAGCAGGCCGCCGCAAGCGGCAACAAGAACTGTTCCAGTATCGTTCCTCGGGGAAATCGAGCCGTTGGGCCGGCATCGGGTTCGCGTTCACCGTGCTTCTGATGGCCATCGTGAACCTTGGCGCGGCGTTTCTTGTGTATTTCGCGGTCGAAGCGGGCCAGCGCTTGGAAGCCGAACGGCAGGGCAAGATCGTCGTTAGTGCCAGTTTCCTCGAGACGGTGAAGGCGAGAGCGGACGGCTACGCGAAGGACGACCCATTTCTGAATCCCCACTATTCTTACGAAGCCGAAAGGATCGCCGAGCGATATGGCGGAAATGCCGCACAGATCGAGCAGAAGCTGCGAACGGCGGTCCGGGAGCATGGTGCTGGGGATTTCATCGACAATGCCCATGCCGCGCCTGGGCTGATGGCTCTTCGGAGCACCGGCCCGCTGCCGGAGATGCTAGGCTCCCTGGCGCTTTTCTGGTGGGCCGTGATGCTTGTATTTCAGGGAGAGGGCGTCGAGCTTGACCTGCAACGCCGCCGGCACCCGATGTGGGAGTGGTTGTTTTCGCACCCGGTGGCGCCGGGCGCGGTTTTTCTCGCGGAGATGCTGTCTCCCATGGCGGCGAATCCCTTGTACTGGGGCGCGCCGCTTTTTGTGGGAGTCGTCTACGGCTTTGTCTATGGCCCCGGAATGGGATTCCTGGCGGCCGTGGTCATTGGAATACCCATCACGGTCGCGGGAGCTTGCCTAGGAAAAGCGCTCGAGATCGGAGTGATGCTGCGTTTTTCTCTGCGCACGCGCGGCGCCATGATCGGGCTGATGGGCTGGGTGGGGTATACGTCCATGCTGCTGCTCTTTGTGAGCCTCTTCGCTCTACCTAAGATCATTACCGGGCTCGGAAGTCTGCTGTATCCATTTGCAAGGCTGCCGTGGCCATGGCTAAGGATATTCGTTGGGGGATATTCGAGCGGCTCCTTTTCGTTTGTGGCGGGCGCTGTCGCCTGCTGGCTGGTTAGTGGCTTGACGGTGGCAGGCAGCGTATGGTTCAGCGTGTGGGGCGCGCAGCAGGGTCTGGCCGGAAATTTTGCGGCGGCGGAAGCGGGTCCTGCGCCCCCGAAAAAAGGAACCGCGCGTTTCGGCAAGGAACCGCTTTACCGCAAAGAGTTTCTCTGGTTCATCCGCGATCGCAGCGCCATCGTGCAAACCATCCTGATCCCGCTGACGATTGCGGGCTACCAGGTCTTTAACATGCGCTATCTGCTGGCCCACGCGCAGGGCGCATGGAACTATCTCTGCGGCGCGGGAATCCTGTTTGGAACTTACTTCCTCTGGATTCTGGGGCCGAAATCGCTTTCTTCAGAGGGCACCGCTCTGTGGATCGCGCTGACCTGGCCGCGAGGCCTCGAAAGCTTGTTGAAGGCCAAGGCGTGGCTCTGGTCGTTGATTTCCACGGGCATGGTGGCGCTCGTGCTGGCCTATGCCGCGGTTTTGTTTCCAGCCAACATCTGGAAAATCATGCTGGTGGGCGTGGGCTGGCTGATTTTCAGCCGCAGCATGGCGGAAAAAACGGTCACTCTGGTGACGGTAACGTCGTCTTCGGGCGAACCGGAAAAAATTCCCTGGGGCCGCCGCATGGCCGCACAGCTCGGCATGCTTACCTTTTCGATCGGCGTGTTAACGCAGCAATGGCATCTGGCGATTATGGGAATTGTCTATTCGTATGTGACCGCCGCGGCCATGTGGCAGAATTTCCGTGCCCGCTTGCCGTACCTCTACGACCCGTGGTCGGAGAAGCTTCCTCCGCCTCCCACGCTGATGCACGCCATGATCGCCATCAGCATTCTGGTGGAAGGCATGGCGGTGGTTACGGGCTTTCTGGTGATTGTAACCGGACCGCAAAACATGGCCGCAGCGCAGGCCATGGGTTACGGCATTTGCGCGGTGCTGGTTTCCGTTGGGGTAGCAAATTTTCTAAGCGGGCGTGGTGTTCATTCGCGTGATATCTGGCGCTGGCAGGCGAAATCGGCTCAGGAGCCGCGCCGGTGGTGGCAGGCGGATGAAGCCCGCAAGAGCAAGTTTCCTTTGCTGCTGCTCGCTGGAGCATGCGGAGGGCTGCTACTGGGACTCTTTGCCGTTGGATACATCGCCACGCTCGAGCATATTCCTGCTACCGCGGAGATTCTCCGCAAGTCGAGCGCGCAGATGGCAAAAATTCCGAACTTCAAATTGCCGTATACGGTGATGGCCGTGCTGTTCGCGCCTTTTGCGGAGGAATATTTGTTTCGCGGGCTGCTCTACCGGGCCCTGGACCGCGAATGGGGCGGGTGGCAAGCCGTGATTGCCAGCGCGGCCTTTTTTGCCATCTATCACCCGCCGCTCTCCTGGTTGCCGGTAGTGCTGCTGGGCGCGGTGAACGCGCTGCTCTTTAAAAAAACCGGTCGGCTGGCGCCGGCCGTGGCGCTGCACATGGTCTACAATGCCGTGGTTCTGCATTGAGAGCCCCTTCCGGGAATTTTGGGGATGTCACGTGCAAGCCGGAAGCGTAGAATGCGCATTTAAGAAGTCGATTCGAGCGCCCTTCGAATCGCATGGAGAGGAGTTGTTCCCATGCGATCTTCAGAACCCAGTATTTCTTGTTTCTTCAGTGGTGTTGCGCTCCTCCTGGCGACGGGGTTAGCCGGTTGCGGGGATTTCTGTATTACCGGTTTTTCTAGTAATGGCACCGGCCAGGTCAACGTGAGCGCGGGAAATCCGCCGCCTCCTTGTTCGCTTCCTCACGTGAACACCATGATGCGAGCCGTTGCGATCAAATCCGCGGCTTGCGAGGACTGCTCGGCCGCAGCTCGGGTCGAACACCTCTTTGTGACCTTGCAAGGCATCGAGCTTCGCCGCGACGCAGCGGGCGGAGCAACTTCTGCGGCCTGGATCGAAATCGCTCCTCAATTCGCCGCCAAGCCACGTCAAATCGATCTAATCGGCAATTCGCCGCGCGAGCTTCTCGAGGAGAATCTTCTTGTCCCCGCCGGAAATTACCGGGAGGTTAGGCTGAAGCTTTTCTCTGGTTCCTCCGTGGAAGTTTGCGGAACTAGCCCCGGGAATTGCCTGGTTATGGCCGATGGGCGAGTGCAGGAACTTGGATTGCCGAAGGAGGATTCCGAACTCCTCCTTGCTATCGATCGAGAA
>DATFSI010000248.1:0-13974 GCA_035262705.1 Candidatus Acidiferrum sp.
ACGGGATGCACTTCGATCTTGTCGCCGGTGGTTTTATAAATGCTCGGGTCCGCCACCATGCAGGCGCCCAGCAAATACCAGGCTTGCGCGTTCTTGGGATCGAGCTCCGTGGCCTTCTTGAGCGGCTGAATGGCCTCGACCATGCGCTGCGCCTGATACAGGCTGATGCCAAAGTTGCGCCACGCGAGTGCCGCGTTTGGCGGATCAAGTTCCGCGCTCTTCGTGTAGGCGGCCTTGGCCTCATCGATCTTGCCCATTCGCGCGAGCACGTTTCCCAGATTGTTGTAGTAGCCGGCGTTGTCCGGCTTGGCGGCAACGGCTTGCTGATAAGCGTTAATGGCCTCGTCATTGCGTCCGGCAAGGTCGTAAGCCTCGCCCATGCGCGCCCAGAAGAGGTGGAGGTTGGGATCCTTCTCGGGAGCAACCTTCAAGCCATCCTGAAAGGCAGCCACGGCTTGGTTGGAAAGGTCAGTGACCCTGGCCTTGGCGGCATCCTTCTGATCCGGTGTTGCTTTGCCCACATCCACTTTGGCAAGGCGCTCCTGCTCCAACACGGCCATGCCCTTGGAGAATTGCTCCTTCATCCCCTGGAATTTTTTCTGATCGGCTTGCTGTTGTTTGTATTTTGCGGCCGCTTCGGGATTCTGCTTTTCCAGAAGCGCCTTGAAGTCGATGTTAAGCGGCGGTGTGTCCGCGCCCCGCACGTCAACCGCGACTTCGAACGGGTTTTGCATCTGTGGCGGCTGTACGGAAAATGTGTACTTCCCGTTCTTCAAACCTGTGAAAGCAAACTTCCCGTCCGGTCCGGTCTTCGACTCCAAGACCGAGCCTTGATCGCTCTTGGCCTTCACCGGCATATTGGCCATCGGACTGCCGTCGAAGTCGGTCAGCGTGCCGGTAATCTTGCCGTCTTGCGCGGCTACGCGCGTCACTAGGCTGCCCAAGAGCCCCAGCGTGAGGATTACCGCAAGCGCGCACGCCTTCATGAATTTCACCATGCCCCATTCTCCTTTGATTTTGCGGAGCACCGGCCGTGGTCCGCTGGCCGGTTTGCCCCATTATCTCTCATATCGCGCCGAATCCAAGAGCCGGGTTATTCCGCGGCTCCCGCACGGGCGCGCGTGCGATAGGCGATCGGGTCGGCAACTCCGGCCTCGGAGAATGCTCGCAGCCGCAGCAAACAACTGTCGCAACTGCCGCACGCTTCTTCTTCCCCTTGATAGCAGGACCAGGTGAGATGAAGCGGCGCCCCCAATTCCAGGCCGCGGCGGATGATCTGGCTTTTCTTCAGGCGGATCACCGGCGTGACGATCTCGATTCGCGTTTCGGGACGCGTTCCACGGTGAATCAGTTCCTGGAACGTTTCGTAGTATTCAGGCCGGCAATCAGGGTAGCCGGAACTGTCTTCGGCGACTGCGCCGATATAGAGAGCGCCCGCCCCGGTTGCTTCCGCCCAACTGACGCCGATGCTTAGAAAATGTGCGTTGCGAAAGGGAACGTAAGTCACGGGGATGGAGCTTTCGCCGTGGGCCGGAGTTGTCAATTCATTTTCGGGGACGGCGATGCGCGAATCGGTGAGCGCGGAACCGCCAATGGCGCGAAAGTAGTCGAGCCGGACGGCGAGACGATCTTTTACTTCGTAGAAGTCTGCGATGTCCGAGAACGCGCGGCACTCCCGCACTTCCGTGCGTTGGCCGTAGCTGGCGTGCAGCAGCCTGACGCGGCCCTTGCCGTGGCGATGCATCGCCTCCGCGGCGCAAACGCAGGAGTCCATGCCACCGCTCAGTAAAACAATGGCTTCTACGTTGCGCACTATGCTTCCTCACGACGGCCCGCCTCACAAGGCGTGCCCTACAAGATGGCCACGTGAAGGCTGCCGCTACACGCCTCGCGTGGCGGGGTCCCAGACGATCTTGTGCAACTGCAATCCCAGACGGACTGGCAAGCCGTCTTCGAGCAGCCACTCCACCAGCGTGCGCGGCTCCAGGCCGCTCCAGTTTCCGTTCGGGTCGTCATGCACGGGAGAAAACAGGACCTCGCGCACCTTTTCCGCCATGCGATGCTCGCGAGCAAATTTGCGGGCGAATTCGTAATCGCGACGGCTGGAAATCACGAATTTTACCTCGTCTTGCGCGGTCAATTCTGCGAGATTGCGCAAGTCGAAGGTATCCGGCTCGCCGGAATCGGGGCACTTTACATCCATGATCTTGATGACTTCCTTCGGCAAGCGACCGAGGAAGCGCTCGCCGCTGGTTTCGACCATGACCGTATAACCAACGGCGAGAAGCTGTTCGGCCAGCGGATAGATTTCTTCCTGTAACAGTGGCTCGCCACCCGTTAGTTCGACCAGCGTGATTCCCGCAGAACTTCCGTCAGAACGGCGGTTCAGCATCTCGATGCGGTCCACGACTTCGTCCACGGTCATCTTCTGGCCGCCGTGAAAAGCGTACGCAGTGTCACACCAAGTGCAGCGCAAATTACAGCCGGTGAGGCGCACGAAAATGCACGACAAGCCCGCGCGCGTGCCCTCGCCTTGAATGGATTTGAAGATTTCGGTGATGAACATTTTTTCAAAAGCGGCCCCCGACCGGGTTGGGGGCCCTAGTAATTAGATGCAGTTAGCCGCCGGTTTTGGCTTTCTTGCCGGAGCGTTTCGAAAGCCAGTAAATGCCGCCGAAGAAAAGCACTATGGCGATAATCAGCCGCGGATAGCCCGGCGGGATGCCCATCAGTCGCAAGACCGCGACGTAACCCGCCGCCACAAGCAGCGCCGGAACCAGGATGATGAAAAACGATTTGTTCATGGCATCCCCCGCGGCCCGCACACGCTACGGTTGATAGCGAGCCATGGCCGTGTCCGTCTCCCAGACCACCACGTCCTTCAACTTCGCGCCCGGCGGAAGGTCCTTCAACTGCCCGGCGAGATTTTCGTAAAAATATCTCGCCAGGTTCTCCGCCGACGGATTCACGGTCGTAAACGGGTCCAGGTCGTTGATGAACTGATGATCCAGCTTGGCAATCAGCCCGCGCATGGCGTGCTTCAATTGCGTGAAATCGATCAGCAGCCCGATATTGTCGAGCTGCGGCCCTTCGAGCGTGACCTGCACGCGGTAATTGTGTCCGTGGGGATTCTCGCACTTGCCCTTATAGCCCCGCAGCGCATGGCCCGACGAAAACGTATCTTCGACACTCACTTGAAACATAGCTACAGACTCTTCCTCTTCTTTCCCTGGGGACGATGCACTTCAGGCAGGGCTGGCCGCGGACAGGAACCCGGAAACTTCCCCCAAATCACTGGTTCTCCGGTAGCGGGGCAGCGACTCCAAGAAAATTTTACCATAGGGCATCCGCTGGATTCGCGTGTCCAGCAGGGCCAGCACGCCGTGGTCGGTTTTCGTGCGAATGAGGCGGCCGAAGCCCTGTTTCAGGGCCAGGACGGCTTCCGGCACCTGAAATTCGGAGAAGGCGTTGCGCCCTTCATCCTGCAAGGCGCGTACACGGGCGGCGATGACCGGGTCGCTGGGCACGGCGAAGGGCAAGCGGTCCACGATGACGCAGGAGAGCTGCTGGCCGGGCACATCCACACCCTGCCAGAAGCTGGCGGTGGCGAAAAGGACGGCGTTGGGGGTGTTCTTGAAGCGCTCCAGCAATACGGAACGCGGAGCGGTGCCCTGCAAGAGCAGGGGAAATTCGATACGGCTACGCACTCGGTCGAACAGATCGTTCATTTGCAGATAGCTGGTGAACAAGCAGAAGGCGCGGCCCCGGCTCAGTTCGAGGAGTCGCACGATTTCATCGGCGGCTTTTCCTGGGAATCCCGCGTCGCGCACGTCGGGCATCTTCTGCGGCAGATAGAGCAACGCCTGGCGCTGGTAATCGAATTCCGGCGGCAGGGCGCATTCTTTGGAATGGTCGAGACCGAGGCGCTGGCGGATGAATTCGAAGCGTCCGGCGACGGTCAACGTGGCGGAGGTGAGAATCACCGTGTCAAAGGCTTCGAAAAGTTTTTCGCGGAGGATCTGGCTGACGTCAATGGGCGTGGCGGCGAGAAAAACACCTTTGTTGCGGCGCTCGAACCAGTACACGTAATTGCGCTCGTTGGACTCGAAGAGGAAGGTAAGTTCCTGACGGATTTCGAAGCTTCTGCGCGCAATGCGCGTGAGTTCTTCCGGGCGCTGTGTCAGCGCGGCAAATTCCGTTTCAAGTCCTTTCAATGCGTTCAACAGGGCATCGTAGGCTTCGCGGTTTTGCGTAAGGAAGGCTTCACGCTCCTGCCGGGTAAAGGGAAAGCGGCCGTCTCGCGGCGGGAAGCTGTCGAAAAACCCGCGGCTCTTTTCGCGGATACGCTGGGTGCGGCGAAGCAAGGCTGGCGACCCGGTACGGGTGAGGCGCATGGCCTGGTCGGCGTCACGGGCCAACTCTTCGAAGCGAAAATTGGAAATTTGCTGGCCGAAATAATCGCTGGCAACGTCTTCCATTTCGTGCGCTTCGTCAAACACCACCGCGGAGTATTCCGGCAAAATGCTGCCGAAATCGTCTTGTTTCAGTGCCAGGTCGGCGAAAAACAGGTGGTGGTTGACGATGATCAGATCAGCTTCCTTCGCGCGATTCTGCATCTGCGTAAGGAAGCACCTTTCGAATTCAGGACACTTTTTCCCTGTGCAGGTGTCACGGCGCGCGTCCATGCGCGACCACAACTCGGAATCGTCCGGCAGAAATGTCAACTCGGCGCGGTCGCCGGTTTCTGTCAGCTTGGACCATTCGCGAATCTGCCGGAACTCGTCCACCTCCTCCATGCCCTTCAGCATAGGCTGGTCGGCAAGCGCATAGAGCTTCGCGAGGCACAGGAAGTTGCTGCGGCCTTTCATGACCGCGACTTTCAGCTTAGCCGCAAAATGCTTTTGCAGAAACGGAATGTCTTTCTGGTAGAGCTGCTCTTGCAGCGATTTCGTGGCCGTGGATATGACCACGCGGCGCCCGCTGCAGATCGCCGGCAGCAGATACGCCAAGGTCTTCCCGGTGCCGGTTCCCGCTTCCACAGCGGCATGGTGGTGCTTGGTAAAGGCGTCGTGCACCACCTCGGCCATCTGCAGCTGCGCCGGGCGATGCTCGTAGCCGCCAATCATGCAGCGTTCCAGGAAGCCGCTCGGGCCAAAAATCTCCTGCATACTCGGGCCGCTACCCGGGATTTCTTCTTCCGGCGCAACCGCTGCGCCGGCTCCCTGGCCGTGCCCGGTTGTGGCTTCGACGTCTTGCGCGCGCAACTCTTCCTCGAGCGGCGCATACACCCGCTCGCGGATAGCCTCCCTGGGTTGCTGTGGGTCTGCGGAGGGGTCCGGCTTGGATTTGCGTTTGACCAGAATTCCTGCCTGCTCTGCGGGATGAACCCCCAAAGAAGTAACGATAACATATCCGGCTGCAGCATTTAGGCGGTTGAATATGTTAATAGTTGAACACCACTGAACTTTCCTTTCCCCAGCGTAACGCCGGCGGGTTAGAGTGTTGTGGGGGATTCAAGCCACCAGGGCCGAGCGCCGGGCCGACATTCATCAGGGGTATTTGCATGAACTCTAAGCGAAACGCGGTGTTGGTTGCCATTGCGGCGATCTTTCTTCTTAGTTCCTGCAGCGGCGCAAAAAATGGCGGGAACAACGGCGGGGGTGGCAACGGTGACGCGACCTTGAGTGTGACGCTTGCCGCCGTGCCTCTCACTCCTCCCCCCGGCACATCGATCCTTTCCTTTGTGGTGGCTGTCAATGGGCTTTCCCTGACGCCTTCCGGAGGCGGCAGCGACATTCCCATCGCGCTAAATACGGGAAGCTATGTCGTAGACCTGACCCGGCTGCAAAGCGACTCCGCGTTCCTGGGCATTGCCTCGGCCAAAATTCCTCCGGGAACCTACAACGTGCTAAACGTAAGTCTCAGCGCCACGGTCACCTACTGCACCGTCACCAGCGGAACGCCCGGCTGCAACGCGGGCAGCATAGCGCAGATCAACAAGATCGGGACGCCTATGACGTCCAATTTTTCCATGAATTTTTCGGCCAATCAGAAGGCCGCTTTGCGAGTGCAAGTTAACTTCAACAATATATTGACGGTAAACTCCGGCACGCAAGCGGTAACGAAGGTGGACCTGACCGCGGCAAACGTGGTGACAACTCTTGCGCTGCCTCCAGCCGCTTCCTCCTTGCTTTCCGGGCAGCTGGATTTCATCGAAGACGTCACGGGCATCGTCACCGCCACCTCCTCTTCCTCGGTGACCGTGCAAACCGCAACACGCGGGACCCTCACTTCCTCGATCAGCAACAACACGATAGCCGGAACAAGTTGTGTCATTCCAACGATGACTTCTTGCAGTTCCCCCGCCATAGGGCAAGTTGCCAGTTTTGATGCTGCCCTGAACCCCGACGGCAGCTCGAGCATGCTCCTCTACGATCCGATCAGCTCCACAAGCGTCGATTTGATCGAAGGTATCGACACGAATCTGAACGCCTCTGCAACCCAGTTTCAGATTGTGACGAATGAAATCGTGCGGGCCCCGAGCGGCAGCCTGATCGGCAGCCTGAATCTCGGCGATACCGTAAACGTTACCCTCAACAACCCGCGACCGTTCGTGATCGACGGCCAGGGGCTGCCAGAGTCAGGCAATTTCCTTGGCCTGAGTTCCGCTACTGATATCCTGCCGGGCCAAACCGTCGCCCTGCACGTGACGAACTTCACGGCCAAGTCGGGAAACAGCCCGGCGTCCGCGACCGTCGATATCGTCGTCCTGCGCTTTACCCGGGTGGCTGGAAGCGTTTCCGGGCCCGCTGGGCTGACGTTCAATATTGGATCGTTGCCGCCGTTCTTCGGGCAGAATGGATCAAATCAGGTGCAGCTGAGCTCTGGCACTCACACCACGAATATCGATGGATACACCAGCGTGAACAACATCGCCACGGGCGACAATGTGTCCATCCGCGCGCTGTTTTTCGGCGTCGGAAGCGTGCCGGCATTCAGCGCCGCAAAAGTCCGCAAGAACTGAGTTTCCACCCGCCTCCGCAAAGGCAACGGGCCCCGGAAGTTCTGGGGCCCGTTCTTTTTTGATGCCGGCGTGGAGACGGCCCTACATTACCCCGCCAGGATTCTAGATCCCGCCGACGGTGGTGCTTGGCGGCAGGGGCGTGCTCATGCCTACCGGCGGCATGGGCGCCGGTGGAATGTTGGGCGCGAACGCGGGCTGCAGGCGCCGATACAGCGTCAGCGAGATGGCTCCCATTCCCCAGAAGCACACGGCCAGCGCCACCCAAAAACCGATGAACGGAATAGTGGTAATCACGCGAATGATGACCACGCCGAGGGCCACGCGCAGGAAGAACTTCCAGAACTCGTCGCTGCGGCCCAAAATCCACTGGCCCACGACGCCGCCGACGACGACCTCCGCCGCCATCAGCATGATGAGCCACAGCATCAGCGACGAAATGCCCACAAAGAAGAAAATGATGGTGGCACAGGCAATCAGCGAGCCAATGAACACGCCAAACAACACCAGCACGCCGAGCCCGAAGGAAATCCCCACCTGGCCCGCGGACTCCACCGACTCCGCCGCAAATTTCGGCATCAGCCCGGCCAGAACCAGCCCGAATGCCAGGAAAGTGCCAGTAAAGATGAGCCGCCAAAGATAGTAATCGCCGGTGCGCGCTTCATGCTTGTGCTCGACCTTGGTGAATTCGACAGGAGAACCGAGCTTGGCGTCTGCAGAGACGCTCGGTTCTTTATGACCGTCAAACTTTGTTTTTCCGTCGATTTCCGCGCCGGAGGAAATTGAAAGCATCTCGCCGCGGGCGCGCACGGAGCCTCCAATGACACCCGAAATGGTGCCGTTCTTAAAGAACCCCAGAAGATCACGGCCGATTTTTCCATCCAGGACCACCGACTCGCCCCCGACGGTCAGGCTGCGGCCGATTTTTCCGCCGGAGTCCAGGTTCAAGGATTCATTCCAGGCGGTCACGTTGCGTTCGACACTGCCGGTGATGGTGACATTGTTGGCGGCGGTGCGCACGTTGCCGTCCACCACGCCGCTGATGCGTTCGGTCTGCGCGAAACCAATCAGGTCGCCACTGATACGCCCGGAAACTTCCAGTTGCTCCGCGAAGACGAACACATCGCCGTCCACTTCTCCTTCAATGCGCACGTGATTGCCGGCCAGGAACATGTCGCCGGTGATGACCTCGCCTTTTTTGATGGTGACCGTGTCGCTCTTGCGGAATTCAGTAGCCGTGGCGGGCGAAGCCGACGCCAACAACACACTCAGGCCGGAGAGAACCACCGCGGCCATCGCCGAGCCGCGCCGCAAATAGCGCCGAAACGCGAACAAGCCGAAACCTACCATGACCGTTACGGCAAGAAACTGGAACAATCCAAACATGGATGCCCATCCTTTCCAGAATGCGCCCTGAAACACCACCAGGCTCAGCAGACTGCTGCCGGTAAAGCCAGCGTCATTCAGCTGGGTTTGCACGGGGGTGATGTAGTTTGCGTACAGTTCATAGACGCCTAGCACGGCGAGCCCAAAGATGACTCCCCAGATCCACTGCATGTTGCGTTTTACCTGGGCGTGAAACTCAGCCAGCCGCGCCGGCAAGGGTTCATCTTGTTCGAGCATGGAGCGGGTCAGCAGGCGCGATTCGCGGTCGAGAGCGCGGAGAAGAGTGAGGCAGCGAGTGCAGGTTTGCGTATGGAGAGAGACGCGCTGCGCGGCTTCGCGGTCGAGTTGGCGTTCGGCATAGAGGAGCAGGGTCATTTCATCGAGGCAGGGATCGTCAGTCTGCTCGAGTTTCATTTCAAGTTCGTTCATCGGGCTCCTCCCACGGCCAGGGCGCTGCTCTCTCCCAGCGCCTGCCGCAATTCGTGGCGCGCCCGCAAAAGCACCACGCCTACAAACTGCCGGCGGACGCCCAGGGCGTCCGCAATTTCGTCGTAGCTCATATCCGAGTAATAGCGCATTACCAGGGCCATGCGCGCGCGCAGGCCAAGCTTATCGAGGGCGCGGCGTACTTCCTCGCCGGTGCGCTCCTCAATGAGTTTTTCCAATTGATTGGGTTCGGGACATTCCAGGGGGACTTCCGTGATGTCGTCCATGTCCTTATCGTGGCGGGCCTTTTTGCGGCGCAGCATGTCCCAGCAATGGTTGGCGGCGATCTTGTAAAGCCAGGCGGTGAAGGATCGCGACGCGTCGTATTGCACCAGTTTGTCGCGCAGCTTCATGAAAATCTCCATCGTGGCGTCTTCGGCATCCTCCCGCGTGGGCATGGCGCGCCGGCAAAAGCGAAAAATCGCCGGGGCGTATTGCCGGTACAAATCGCCCCAAGCCTGGGTATCCCCAGTCCGGGCCTGAGCGATCAGCTCAATCGGCTCCGTTTTTCCCGGTGCGCTCATTCGCCCTGGTCTCAGCGGTTCCATAAGCTAGTACGCGGCAGGCATAGAAAAACTATCACAGGTTGCTATAGGAGCGCTTCTTCGGGGGCTAGTCGGTAAGGCAGGAAGGCGGGGGAAGGACTAGGAAAAAACTGCAATTTTGGTGTGTATGGAATCTAAAGGGGTTATGGGATTTTCGTTTTGTAAGTGAGGCAAGGAAAGGGGTTGGGGAGCGTAATCCCATTTTGGCACGGGGTTAAAAGGGTCCTCTACGGAATCGCGCTGTGCAGTTGCATAACGAAAGCCTACTCGGCGTGGCGGCGCGCTCTAAGAGAAGCAAAGGCCCCGGGCTGGGCAGCCGGGGCCTTCCGCTTCTACAACCGACCAGATTGCGGACGGTTAGAAGGTGAATTTCGCGGCAATCTGCATGCTTCGCGCCCCACCGCCGCCAAGAACGGGATAGCCGATGCCCACGTCGCCGGTCACAGTCAACGGCAAGTGGCCTTGTAGGTGGGCATTGCTGGCAAATATGGATTGGCCTGACGGGCCGATCCCGGTGACAGTGGGATCGGACAGAAAGTTTGGCCACAGGGGGCTTGCAAAATTCGGGTGATTGAAGATGTTATAGGCTTCGAAACGAAGCTGCATCTTTAGCCGCTCGGTAATGGTCGTATCTTTGAAGATAGAGAAATCGAACTGCCGGAAATGCGGGCCAAGGAGGGCGTTCCGTCCCAGGTTGCCAAAGTGGCGAGTCCCCGGGACGCACGTAGCAGCCGTTCCATTGAAGGCTGGATTACCGGATGCATCGGTCGCAGCGGTACACGGCACGGCGAACGAACTCAAGTCGAGGAAATTATTAGGGTCGCTGTACTTGTAGTGAAGCGGAGCAGTCACATCAGGCTTAGCGAAGAAGGTCCCGGCACCATCGAAATCGTCGGACTCCAGAATCATGTGGAACGGCGCCCCGGACTGTACGGTGACTATCCCGTTCAAACCCCATCCGTTGCGAAGGAGTTTCAAGCGGGAATCCTTGTCATCCGGAATTTGATAAATGAAGTTCCAAGTCAAGCGGTTGCGAATATCGAAGTTGGAATTGCCCCGGTTGGTGCTGATATTGGTGCTGTCCGTGGGTTGCGCTGCGTTCGGCACGTAGTCTTCGCCATCGCTCGCAGTATCAATAGAGTGGGACCACGTGTAATTCAGACTGCTGGTCACGCCGTGCCAATTGTCCACCCGGACGCTCGCCTGCAGCGAATTGTAATTGGACTTGGCTGCGCCCTCCAGCCAATAGATGTAATTTCGATTGGGGTTCAAAGGGCCCGCAACAAAGGTGATGGAACCACCCGGGCACGGCTGGCCCGCTACTGCCGCCGGACCGTTCGGGCAATCCGATGCAAAAATCTGAGCGGCATTGGGCTGATTGATGTCGCGGAAGTCGAAGAGTTTGTGGCCCTGTGAACCCACGTACCCAACCTGCAGAACTATGTTTCGTGTCAACTGCTGCTGCAGGTTCAAGTTGTAGTTTTCCAGATAAGGCGTACGGATGTTTGGATTGACTCCGAACTCGTCTGTCATCGGGGAGAAATTAAAGATGCTCCCGAATACTGGTGAGTTCGGAGCAAAAGGAAACCCCGTCGGAGAGGAAAACAAAATCTGGCCTGCAGTCAACAACCCTGAATACGCAGGGCCGGGATCGAAACTGCTGCTGAACGGTAGGTGGCCCAGAAACATGTCTTGGGAAAATGCATCGTAGAAGATGCCGTAACCGGCGCGAATAACGGTTCTACTCTTGCCGGTGATGTCCCAGGCAACGCTAACGCGTGGAGCAACGTTTTTGTAATCGGGCTGATACAGGCGGCCTTGACCAACGGTGAAAGCGTTCCCTGTTGTGGGATCGACATTGTTGAACTGGCCGTGTTTCTCCTGAATGAGGCCGAAGTAGTCGTAGCGCAGACCGAGGTTTAAGGTGAAACGCCGGTTCATGCGAAAACTGTCCTGGAGATAGACAGCGTGCGAGTTTTCGTAGGTATTGCGGTTCGTGTTGCCCGTGCCCTGGATTCCGGCGTTCGCCGTACCAGCCAGAAATTCCTGGAGGCCGTTCTCGAGCAGGTCTCCCGAAACGGGGTCGAAAGCGTTTTTAAACTGGAGCCTGCCGCGAAAGGTGCGGTTGAAGATTTGAGAAATCGAGCTGCGGCGGAACTCATAGCCGAACTTGATGTCATGCCTTCCGTGTTTCCACGAGACGTTGTCAATGTAATGCCAGTTGGTGTCCACGCGCTGGCGTGGGTCGGCCTTGTCGGCGCCAAGCTGTGCCAAGCCGGCCCCTGTTGCGCTTTGGATTAGAATGACCGGCATGCCAAAGTTGTAGGGATTATTATTATTGGGCGTGAATTGCCCTACGGTATCAAGGCCAATCGAACTGGGATCGAACTTCCGGTCTTCCGGGAAAAACCCTTCCGCAAAACGATTCCACCCGACACGTACTTCATTGACGACAGAAGGAGAAATCACGCTTACATAGGAGATGGCCACCAACTGCACGCGCGTTGGGGTATCGGTGTTGTAGTTCGGAAGCAAGCCACCACCGGTGAGCGCGAGAGGGAATAACTGCTTGCTGTCTCCGATGTAGTAACGCCCAGTAAGGGTATTGGCATCGTTGAACTTGTGATCGAGTTTGACGATGCCATTGTCCACGCGATTGGAAAATGGGGTCGCAAGATTGGCGTTTGTTCCCCCATTTGCGTAGCAATCCGTGGTTGGGTCCGTGGGTGCCGGCCAGGGATTAAGGGCCAGAAGGTTTTGCACTACTGGATTGATGCTGGTCAAATCGCCTGGTGTGGGCGCGTTGGCGGAAATATCGGCAGCAGTGGGAACACAAGCCGGGCTGGCTTCGGCACCGGTTTCGCGTACGCCTTCGTAGTCCACGAAAAAGAATGTCTTGTCCTTGAAAATCGGGGCGCCGATGGATCCTCCAAACTGGTGCAGGTGGAAGGGCTGCTGCGTCTCCCCAGTCGGATTGAAATAGTTTCGGGCGTTCAGCGCGGTGTTACGAAAATAATCGAACGCCGACCCGTGAATCTCGTTGGTGCCGCTCTTGGTGACAATGTTGATGGCCGTTCCGGCGCTGCGGCCGTATTCAGCTTCGAAGTTCGATTCCACGTGAACTTCCGCTATTGCTTCGATAGGAAGAATGGTAGCGGGGGTGCCGAAAACACCGGCTTCATTGATGGCGGGATCGTTGCGATAGCCGTCATTCATGTCCGTGCCGTCGAGCAGATAGTTATTCGAGCGGCCGCGGGCGCCGTTGACGGAAAGAGTTCCGTAAGAACCTGGAGAGTCGGAAATACCGTCTGGAGCGGCGGCGGCGCCGGGCACCAGCAAGATCAACTTTTGATAGTCACGGCCGTTTACGGGGAGATTCGTGGCAACCTTGGATTCGACGATGCCCCCGAGGGTATTGGAGGTGGATTCAATGAGAGGTAGCTCCTCCCCCTGGACTTCCACGGTCTGGGAGAGCTGACCGGGTTGCAGAGTCAAATCCACGCGGCGCTCGCTGGACACCTCGACTTTCACACTGGTCACGACGCCGGTCTTGAAACCCGCTTTTTCGACGGTGATGCTGTAGTTGCCGATAGGCAATTCCGGCGCGGAATAAGTGCCATCTTCGGAGGTACTGACACTGCGGGTCAGGCCAGTATCCAGATTCTTGACGGTCACGCCGGCGCCGGGCACGGCCGCGCCGGAAGAGTCGGTGATCGTGCCAAGAATCGTACCGCGGAACGTCTGTGCCATCGCAGAGCCTCCCGTCAAAAGGGTCGCCAGAAGGGCGAGGCTACACACAACAAACACAAGCGCACGTTGGCTGCGGAAAGAGCTATTCATCAGCTGCTCCTTGGACGATGTAAGAATCATCTCGAAACCCCGAGAGTAGTGCAGACGTTTTCCTCGGCGAAACGTCCCAGGGCACCTTGGATTGACAATGAACATACTCAGAGAAAGGGGGAGAAGCAAGGTTTTCGCAAGCAAAAGTTTCTATTTAGGCGATAAGGGAAACATGGGCATTCCGGTGAAGTAACGTCGATCAAATGGCCGCGGCTTTCCGTGGCGGCGAATTGCCTCTTGGACGATGGTGGCGATGGTGGGAGTGCTCGCCAGTATAAACAGGACACGGTAAACTGGAAGATTGAGACTTGACAGGAAAACCGCGCTGTAGAGGGCTGGCACAGACATGGCAGGCAAACTCCCATCCTTGGTGATTGTCGGGCGGCCGAACGTCGGCAAGTCGACACTATTTAACCGCCTGACGGGCACCCGGCGCGCCATTGTGACCGACGAGCCGGGCATCACGCGCGATCGCATGTACGGGAAAACGGAATGGAACGGCCGCGTGCTGGAAGTGGTGGACACCGGCGGCATCGTGCCGGATGACAAGGCGCTGATCCCCGCAGAGATTTTCCGGCAAGCCAGTGTGGCGATCAAAAACGCGGCGATGCTGGTGTTGGTGGTGGATAGCCATGCCGGTTTGACGCCGCTGGATGAAGAATTGGCTCGCCACCTGCGCAACACGGGAAAGCCGTT
>DATFSI010000249.1:0-26391 GCA_035262705.1 Candidatus Acidiferrum sp.
CTTTCAGGTCGTTGAGCAGGCGCTCGACTTCGGTGTCGCGGTCGAGGCGGTTGAGCTTTTCGGCGACATCGTCGTTCAGCAAGTCCACTTCAGCCGAGGCTGTCGCTTCGGTGTGGTGCACGCGCTCTTTCAGACGATCGAACGTGGCACTTTTTGACCCTTCGCCAAGCGCGACCTGCGCCTTGGCTGCCTTATCCAGCGCGATGCTGCGGCGATGCCGTGCCAGCAAGACTTCGCGCTTAGATTTCGCCTCGTCCAGCTTCTGTTCGAGCTTGATTAACGCGTTCTTCAAGGTTTCCACCTGCGTTTTCTGGTCGTTGACCTGTTCCTGAAAGCTTTGCGCCAGGCGTTGCGCGGTCTGATAGCGGTCGAGCGCCGAACGGGCGAGATCGTCCTGCGTTTTCTCGACCGCGATTTCGGCCTTACGCATCCAGTCCTTGGCGGTGTCTTCCTGCTCGCGTTGCTTCTTTTCGAGGATGTGCTGATCGGCGATGGAGACGGCTACCTGCGTTTTCACCTGCAGGTATTGGTTCTCCATATCAAGGATCACCTGTTTGATCATCTTTTCCGGGTCTTCGGCCCGGTCGATCATGTCGTTGAGATTGGCCCGAACTAACGTACTGACGCGTTCCAAAAGTCCCATGATGAAGCTCCTTTCATTACTTCCCGAAATTCTTGCATCGTTTATAGCCACTCTTCAGGGCTGAAGTTTTTCCTCACCATCACCGACCCTGCCCTTACACGACAGAAACCGACCTGAAGGTCGCCACTCGAAAGGCACTACAGGCTGAGGCCTGTGCTACCCGGAATCAGAACACCGAGAGACACCGCGCCAGCGTGGCGTGGAATTGCGTCCAGGCCAGGCTGGTCAACGTGGCCATCGTGACGATCCCCAATGCCCACAACAGCCCGCGTTTCTGCTGCAACGTCAGACTCATGACCTTTTCCTCCATTAGTCTTCCCCTTACCGCCACATAGGTCACCGGCTGAAGCCTTTGCTACCTGGGCCCCAGCTGAAGCTGGCCAGAGCCGATCTACAGATCGGCCACTACAAAGCCGGCCGGGCTAAGCCCGGCACTTACATGCCGGAGCGCTTCTTAGGAAGCGCTCCGGCAGAACGGGTTACGACTTGGCCGGCTGTTCCGGCTTGGGCGCCTTGTCGCCGATCAGGCGGACCTTGCCCAGCAGGTCGGACATCTGCATGCCGGAGAGCGCTTCGAACAAAGCGGGCACCTGCGCCGCAATCTTCGTCACGTCGCCGGTGAGCTTGTAGGCGCCCGCGGCATCGCCGTTGCCCGTCGAGACGATGGTCACCTTGTCCACCTTGCTCAGCGGCTCGCTCAACGCGCGAACCACTTCCGGCAGTCCGGTGATGAGCTTGTCCACCACGGCGGCCTGGTTATACTCCTGGAAGGCCTCCGCCTTGATGTTCATGGCCTTGGCTTCGGCTTCACCCTTCTTGAAGATGATCTCGGCTTCGGCTTCGCCTTGCGCGCGCGTGGCGGCGGCCTTGCCTTCGGCTTCGCTCATCAGGCGCTGGCGTTCGGCGTTGGCCAGCGTTTCAATGCGCTGGCGCTCGATTTCCGCCTGCTTCAGTACGGTGGCGATCAGCTCGCGTTCGCGGCGGGCGATTTCGGCTTCCTGCACCTTTACCTGCGCTTCGCGCTCCACTTGCTGCACACGCACCTGCTCGGCCACAACGGCCTGTTGCTGGCGGTTGGTCTCGATTTCATAGGCCTTGTCGGCTTGCGCCTGGGCCTTCTTCGTGGTTTCAAGATAACTGGCCTTTTTAATGTCGAGGTCACGTTCGGCCTCCGCCTGTTTGGCCATGGACGCGGTTTCCGCGGCCACGCGCTCCTGGTCGGCCTGCGCCTTGGCAATTGCCGAGGCGCGCGAAGCTTCCGCGCGCTTAATGGCGATATCGCGGTCAGCTTCCGCCGCTGCCACTTCGGCATCGCGCTTGATGCGCACGATGTCCGGGCGGCCCATGTTGAGGATGTACTCGTTTTTGTCGCGCACTTCCTTGATAGTGAAGCTCACGACCTCGAGACCCATCTTGCTCATGTCATCCGCGCAGGTGGAGCGCATGCGACCCCCCACCATTTCGGGCTCCTTCACGATCTGCTCGACCGTAAGCTGCCCGATGATGCCGCGCAGGTGCCCTTCCATCACCAGCCGGATCAATCCTTCCCGCTGCTCCGGCCGCTTGGTCAAGAACTGCTCGGCCGCGGTGCGGATCGACACCGGATCCGACTTCACCTTGAGCTGGGCCACCGCTTCCACGGTGACCGCCACGCCCTGGTTGGTGTACAGGCTTTGTTGCGGCGCGACGTCGAACGACATCAGTTCCAACGAGAGCTCCTTGCACTGCTCCACCATCGGAAAGATGATCGTGCCGCCGCCCTTGATGATGCGCGTGCCGCGGAAGCCGTAAACGATCAAGGCTTCATGCGGTCCCGCTTTGCGGTACATCTTGGCAATCGTGCCCAAGATGAACAGCAGGCCGACCACAATTAGGCCGGCAATGATCCATACACTCGAGAACTCAAACATAAGAACCTCCCCTTCGACCCGACCGGACCTGTTTGCAGCGTTCTTCAGTCCGTCAAACTTTTGCCGAATGCCTACTGCTTCGTGAACTCATCCCATCTCCGTACATAGGCCATGCCCTTTTCATAGCGGCTGATGACGACCTCGGCGCCTTTTTCGAAAGCAGAGCCGTCGTCGCTCTTCGCGCCGGCGCTGCGCCGCACGCCGTGCTGTTCGAAAATCACTTCCCCGGTGCCATCGCAGGGAATCGTGATGCTTACTTTTCCGACGGAACCTTCGTGCCGGTAATCCCACTCGTTCATCTCCGCGTCGCGGTTTTGCAGCAGGCGGTACATGAACCGGTACACGATCCACCCGCCGGTCAGTCCGGAAGCGGCGGCGATGGCCAAACAGGTCAACGCCACCAGGCTCGAATGCTTCGTCAGCAGATAGCCGGTTCCGCCAAACCAGGCCAGAAACGCCATCAGTGTGGAGGCGTTGAGCCAGGACACGTTCGCCGACGCTTTCGCATGTGCGCCGCCAACGTGGTGGCCATGGCTGTGCATGCCAGGAAGATGCAGGTGCCACTTAAACGGCAGGTGCAAATGCAAAGCGCCAGACATAAACGACAGGACGCTGAGCGAAAAACCCACCAGGAAACAGAGCAGATAAAAGTCAGACCAGGTCATAGGACACCTCGCGGAGCGGACTTTACCCTCGGAGGAGGGCCCTTGCTCAAACCAACTGTGGGTTGGACCTATTGCGGGTTAGTTGTGGTTTGGTACCGGCGGTGGATGCCCGGAACCGGTGATTGGGCTCGGTTGCAGGACTTCGCTCAGCCGCTCGGCCAAGCCGGGCGCGCGAAGGATTTCGCCAAGAAGCAGCAGCGCTTGCCGCGAATCCGGATGTTCTGCGATGGCCAGCAGCGCCTTTTCCAGTTCCGGATCAGCGCTAAATTGGTCGGCACCGGCATACAACCAGGAATCAATCGTTGAGTCGGCCGTGCGCAGAGCCGACTGCAGTTGGGGCGAAAACCCCTCCGGGTCGTCTACGAGAAAGCCCGGGTAGACGCGGAAGAAGCGCGCTAGCAGTTCGCGCGATGTGTTGGTCATGTGCGGCCGCGCGCCGCTCTCCAACTGCGAAACGTAGGCCTGGCTCAGCGAGCGGCCTAACTCGTCTTTCATCGCGTCGACGACTTCAGCCTGCGTCATCGGCCGGCGCAGTCCGCGCAGCGAGCCTTCTATCGCCCGAAGAGACCGGAGCTTGTCGCCGAGAGTCATGGAGGGCCGCCTTTCTGGATTATTGCGATATGCAATTTATATATAGCAATATGTAATTTGTCAAGTGAAATCGTGCGCTCATCGCAACTGGCTTATTTACAATAAATTACAGTGGAATTAAAGGTCCGGGCCCGACTAGGGGAGGCGAAAAATCTACTCGGGCTTGCGGAGGGATTGCAGATCGATCCCGAGTTGCTGGCACTTCTTGTAGAGGTGGCTGCGCTCTAGGCCGAGGGCCCGCGCAACGTTAGTCATGTGAAAATTGTGGCGGCGAATTTCTCCGAGCAGGACCTCGCGCTCGAACGCCTCGGTGCGCTGCAGCAGAGTTCCCTGCCCTCGATCGACCGCAACGCCGGCGCTGTAACTTAGCCCGTCTCCGGCAGGCAAAACCGTGCGGACCTCTTCGGCGCCGATGGTGCCTTCCGCAGCAAGCAGCGCCAGCCGCTCCACCACGTTCCGCAATTCGCGAATATTCCCCGCCCAGGAATATTGTCGCAATGCCCCAATCGCTTCGGACGAAAACAACTTTTCTTTCCAGCCGTTCTGCGCGGCCACCTGACACGCAAAATGGGCCACCAGGTCCGGAAAATCCTCGTGGCGCTCGCGTAGAGGCGGCAAGAGCAGCGGGAAAACGTAGATGCGGTGAAACAGGTCGCGGCGAAATTCGTTCTTTTTCACCAGTTCTTCGAGATTGCGGTGCGTGGCCACGATCACGCGGACGTTCACCTTGATGGGCTTTTCGCCACCGACACGCTCGATTTCGCCTTCCTCGAGTACGCGCAGCAGCTTGGCCTGCATGTTCAGGGGCATGTCGCCAATCTCGTCCAGAAACAGCGTTCCGCCTTCGGCCTGTTCAAATTTCCCGACATGGCGACCGGCGGCTCCGGTGAACGAGCCTTTTTCATGGCCGAAAAGTTCGGACTCGATCAACTCCGCGGGCACCGCCGCGCAATTCAAGGTAATGAATGCATTTTCCCGTCGCGGCGATTTTTCGTGAATCGCCCGCGCCACCAATTCTTTGCCTGTTCCGGTCTCGCCCAGAATGCACACGCGCGTTTCACTGGCCGCCACGCGCTCAATCTGAGCCAGCAGCTTTTTCATCGCCGGACCGCTGCCCACCAGTTCGTGTTTTCCCAACCGGTGACGAAGCTCGCGGTTTTCATCCTCCAACCGGGACAGCTTTAGCGCGTTCTCCACCGTTAGTAGCAACTTGTCTGTGCTCAACGGCTTTTCCAGGAAATCCAGCGCGCCTAGCCGTGTGGCCTTCACCGCCATCTCGATGTTCGCCTGGCCGGAAATCAGCACAATGGGTGTCTGTACGCCGGCTTTTTTCAATTCTTCCAGTAGCTCCAGACCGGTCTTCCCCGGCATGACCACATCCGAGAGGATCAAATCGAAGCGCTCGCCGCGGACCATTTCGAGGGCGCGCGTGGCATTGTCGCACACCGCGGCTTCATGGCCCGCCATACGAAACGCGCGCGCCAGCGAAGCCAGCGTGTTCGGGTCGTCGTCAATGAGCAAAAGATGCGCTTTGCGTGGCACAGGAGTCCTTGGGTGGAATTAATCCGAAGCTGTGGCGGCGCGTTCGGAAAGCGGCTCGACGGGCTTCTCTTCCAGCTTCGACTTGATCGCCGCGCCGCTCTGGCGCTTGGGCAACTCGATGCGGAACGCGGTGCCGTGGCCCTCTTCGCTCGAAACAGAAATGGTGCCGTGATGATCGGCCACCACAGACTGCACAATCGCCAACCCGAGCCCGGTGCCTAATTGCTTGGTGGTGTAATACGGCGTGAAGAGGCGCGAGCATTCCTCCAGCGTAAGGCCTTTGCCAGTATCGGAAATTTCCAGGCGCACGGCATCGCCGGCATCGCTGCTGCGCAGGGAAAGCGTGCCGCCTGCGGGCATGGCATCCATGGCGTTTAGCACCAGGTTCTGAAACGCCTTGTGCAGCAGGTCCGGGTCAGCGTTAATCTCCGGCAGCGCATCGCTCAAAAAATATTCCGTGGTGATATGTGGCTTGCCGACCTCAGTGAACTGCGCTTCGAACAAGCGCACCGCCTCGCGCAAAGCTTCGTTCAGGTTGACCTTGGAAAACTCCGGCGCGGGCATTTTCGAAAAATCGCTGAAGCGTCCCACGATGGTGTTCAGATTTGCTAGCTCCGCTTTCAGCGTGGCGGTGGCTTCGCTGAAGACTTCCTGAAACTGCTGCGGACCAAGCTGCCGTGCGCGCTGCATGTTTTCCACGGTAATTTGCAACGGGAAGAGCGGATTACGCAGCTCATGCGCCAGCCGCCGCGCCAGTTCGCGCCAAGCCGCCACACGCTCCGTCTGCACCAGCTTTTCCTTCTGCGCGGCGAGCGTTCCGGTCATCTCATTGAACGCGCCCGCCAATTGTCCGATTTCGTCGCTGCCGGAAACGTCAATCTTCGTGTCCCAGTGTCCGGAAGCGACCTCGCGCGCACCGTTAGCGAGTTCCTCCACCGGCCGCGTGATGCGCCGCGAGACCCACCAGCTCACGAGCAGGCCAATGAAGAGCGCGGCCAGCGCGACCACCGCGGCAATTTTCAGAATCTCCCGCTTGAGCAGCACCAGTTCCTTGGCGGAACTCCCCAGCAGCAACACACCCAGCAGTTCGCCGTTGCGGCCCTTAAGCGGCATGGCGTGAAACGTCTCTGCGGTGGCCGCATCGCTGCCCCAGGAAATCGTTTTCACCAAATCTTCCGGCTGCTTCTGAATCTGCTCAATCAGCGGACGGAACGCTTCCGCCCGCTCCGCGCTGCCGTTGGCGTCAGTCAGCGCCGCGGGAATGAAGCTCGGCTCCAGGTTTTTGTACAGCAGCGCGCGCATGCCCCCGGGAAGTTCCAGCGAAGCCAGGAAATTTTGGTCCAGCCGACGCCCGCCAATAATGTAGATGGTTTTTTCGCCGACCGTCTGCGTGCGCACCGCGGTGAGAGACAGTGCCGCGTTGTCCGGCAGCTCTTCCCGCTTTAGAAACGCGCCGGTGGAGTCCCAATTCTTGCCGGCGGTCACCCAGTCATTTTTGTATCCGACCCGCGCGGGATATTGCGCCGAGGAAACCAGCGTCCCGTCGGAGTTCACGAATTCCACAAAGTCCAGGCCATGGCTTTGCGCCGCGCCGTTGGCGTCATGCAGGTAAAGCGAAGCATCGGCGTTGGGCCGCGCCAGGTCCAGCACCATGCGCACGGTTACGTCGGCGTTGGTGATGTTCTCCACCTGCTGCACCACCATGTCGCCGCGCTGCGCAAACTCCTTGCGGAATTGCTCTTCGAGCGCCTGCGTGCGTTGCTTGTCCATTTGTTCAAACGCGCGTTGCGTGTTGTAGGAAACGCCGTATGCCACCAGCGAAACCGAGGCCAAAACGGTGATCAGGAAAATCAGAAACACCTTGGTGCGAAACGTCATGGTCTTGCTCCCGGATTGCGAGCCGTTGTCGAATTGTCTTTTTGCGCGCCGCTAGCGGTTTTGGCGGAGCCGGCCCCTTCCGGTTCCAGCCACACGTCCGCTAGCCGCCAATCCCCCCACGCGGAGGCGTTCCAGTTGTGCACCGTCGCGCGAACTCCCACATACTCCGGCAAAAAGACCAGCGGCAAAATCCGGCGCTCCTCGAGCAAACGGCGCTCTTGCGCAAAAAGCTGCTCGGGGTCCGTTGCGCTGGCGGGCAAATCCCCGCCTTGCGCTATCTGCTTCACAAACGCTTCCAACTCCGCGCGCGGCGAGAGCGAATCGTAGTGCCAGGCAAACAATCGCAGCCCCACCGCTGCTGTAGACGCATTCGCGCCCGATGGCATGGCCAGCTGCACCCATAAATTGGCTTGCCGCGCATTCACCGCCACACGTTCCCCCACCAGCTTGAAAAGATCGCCCTGCGCATCCACCCGTAACCGCAGCGACTGCGCGGCGCCCACAACTCCCGTGGAAAAATCCGCGCGCAGCCCCTTGGCGCGTTGCAGATTCATCGGGCTCTCGAAAAGGAAAGCATATCCCGTTAGCCATTGCGGCAAAAGGGTCGTGGCGGGTTGTGCTTCCCTTTGCAGCAACACGTTAGCCATGGTGTCGCGGTCGAGCGCCAGCCACAGCGCTTCGCGCAAATCGTCGGAAGCAGGAGCGGTGAGCGCATCGTCAAACTTTAGGGCAACCAGCGTCCGGGGCGCGGAACTCCAGATGCGCAGGCCTTCCTGGCGTCCTTTGCGCACCAGGTCCGGGGCGATTTCCGCGATATCCGCCTTGCCGACTTGGAGATCGAAGAGTTGCCGCAGAGCCGGCTCGCCCAGAGTCACTTCCACAACGTCAACGAACGGCCGCCCCGCCCAGCAATTTTCATTGGCTTGAAATTTCATGCGGGCCGCTTTAACGGCCGCGGGATTGGCCTCCGTGGGAGCGGCGGCCACAACGTCGGCGACAAAAAACGGGCCCGTGCCGAGCAACGTTCCGTCGGGCTGCGCGCGAAAAACAAAATTCCGCCCGGAGGCAAGTTGCTCCAGCAAATCCGGAGCGGGCCGAGCAGCATGAACGTTGACCGCATTTTCCGTACCAGTAATCTCGAAGCCACGCCCCAAGGTCGCCTGTAACGCCGCGATCACATCGCCGGGGGTCAATACCGAACCGTCGGAAAAGTGCACGGCCAACCGCAACTTGAATTGCCAGTTTTTCCCGGAAGCGTCGTGCGTCCACTCGGTGGCCAGCGCCGGCTGAAATTTTCCGTAGTCGTCGAGGGTCACCAGGCGGTCATACACCAAGCTCGCAAGCTTCCCGGCGTCCGCGGCAGCCGGTGATCCCGGCATCCACTCGCGGGGATCGAGCGAGACGCTCGCCGCGCGCAGCTTCACGTGCAGTGCACCGCCATAGCGCGGCGGAGCGGCCTGAACTGCGCCAAAGGGCAGCGCCAGAAACGCGGCGCTAACCGCCGCAAACCACCATGATTTTGTAGACTTCATAATTTCCTGTTTGCAGATTCCGTGCCACGACCAAGGCACTGCCGCCGCTTTGCCCAGCATTGACGTTCCACACCGGCCCGGGAAATTCGCTCATCACCGTCGCGCTGCTCTCTTCGCTTGCTCCATCAGGCATCAAGCGCAGGACTTCGCGCGCCGTAGGGTCGTTGCCGCCGCCAGAGATGGTCCAATGGCTTGCATCGCAAGGCGAAGTCAGCACGGTGCCCATCCGCCAGGCGGATTTTTCCAGCGAGAAAGCCTTCTCGGCACGGCACTTTACTTCGGCCGGGGCGTCCCAGGAAAAATCGCATGACTTGCCCCAAAGTTGCACTGACACCTGGCCGCCCAGCGGCGCCAATTCCCCATGCGGATTGCGAGCGGGTTTCAGCCCGGTTACGTTCAAAGACACCGTTTGCGCAATTTCTCCCTTGGCATCCAGACGGAGTACGACAACTTCAAAATTCTTGTAGAGCAGCACGCCGAGTTCGCCGTCGGCATTGTTCGATAGCGAGGCGGCGTCCAGGATCCGGTCCAAGCTCTGATAAACCAACTGCCGCTGCAACCGCACCGGCCTCACCGTCGTTTCCACCGGCGGCAAAACGGCGCGGGGTATGGCCACTATGCGCACTTCCTCGCGATCGCCAACCCGCGTCTTGGCGGTCAAGACCAGCTGTGCCGGAGTCTGCTGGGCATACACGGAAAGCGCCCCGGCGCCAGCTTCATCACTCATCGGCAACATGCGGCGTGCGAACTCGTCGCGCAGCGTTTCCCGCCAGCGCGCATCTTCACCCTCCGCCCAATGCTCATCGGGATGCCACTCAAGTCGCAATGGCCCGCGCAGCCCGGGAATTCCCGCCACGCGCTCTGCCAGCTTTCGCGCTGTCTCTTTCAAAGGGGAGTCACTGTCGGCAAAAACGCAAGTTTGCGCCAGATAATCCGCCGCAAAAACGCCGAGAAGCAGCAGAGCCCCGAAACCAACAGAACGCCCCCACTTCTTTTGTCTGAATTTTCTCGCCGAAGATTGCACGCTCGCTCCGCCGCGCGGCCCCCGTTTCTCCTTAGTGCGCCCGGTAATCCTTGTAAAGATCCAGGTGATTCAGCATCCGGATCATTATCTGCGTGTAGGCCAGATACTCGGACAGGCCCTCATCGGAAACGTTGAACAGCGCCTTGCGCCGCGCCTGCCGGATGGTCTCGAAATCCTCGGCCTTTAGGGTCGCCACGGCGCTGTTTTGAAACGCGGTGTGGTCGGCGATGCCGTAAATCGGCGCGCTTTCGGCCACCGCCTTGGCCAGCTCGTCCTGACTGAGTTTCTTTTCGCGCATCTGCCGGTCGAACTCCGCGCCTTTTGTGCTCATGACGTCGTCAAATTCCTGGCGCGTGTGGGGCAACCCGGCAATGATCTGCAGCACCTGCTCCCGCGTCCATTTCGCATTGGCGAGTTCCGCCGGGTCGGTCGCCTGGTACTTCATAACTGATTGAATGTCGTTGACGCGATAGTCCTCCGTGACATCAGCCAGCCCACTCCACTTGTTCAGACCGCGAAACGCCTCTTCGGTCATCTGTTCGGCCAGCAAATGCGCGGCGGCGGCGCGCACGAAGGGCTCCTGTGCCTGGAGCTGTGTGATCAATGCTTTGGTGGCCTTGGTTGAATCCATGCTGCCGTAGAGAAACAGCGCCGCGGTGTCAGAATCGAGATCCAGGGAGTGCTCGGAAATGTGAATCACCGCGTTCGGAAAGAGCAGGATCTTCGCGGCCAGCGGCCGAATGTCCACGCCGCGTTGTCCCAGGTCCATGGCCAGGGAAAGATAGTTCGCCGGGTCGGTCTCCTGAAAATCCGTCTGCACGATGGCGTCGCGCACCAGGTTCAGCGAGTCCGGCGATTTATCGAGTTGGAACAAAAACGACGCGGCGTCGAACTGAAAAAGATGATCCGTCTTTTCACCGGCCAGCATTTCTTTCAGGCAGCTCACGCCCTCCGGGCCCGCGGACTGTAGCCGCTTCCAATAGGCGTCGATCTCCTTGCTCTTGGCGTCGATCTGCGACTCGTTGAGTTGTGTCAGGTGGAAACCGTAGACTTTTTCTTTCTGGGCGCGCAAATCCGGACACGAATAGACCTCCGCCCGCGCCGCTCCTGCGCCCAGCGCCAGCGCCCACAACACCGGTCCCGCCGCCATTCGCCGCAATCTTGACCTCTTTCAACTTCCTCTAAATGCTACCACTCTTCTCGATTCGCAATCCGAGCCCGCGCTTCGTCTGTCTTTTCTTTGCATCGTTACTTCCTTACTCCATTTCTTCTTCGGGGTGCCGAGCGGCTTGGTCAGGGCCGCCCGGCGGGTCAGGACTGCACGGCTGTGTTTTGTCTGTTTAGTGGAACTCATGGCGCGCTTCCATTAAGGGCATTTCGCGGATCAATCGATCCTTTCCTGTTTGCGCCTCGGTCCATGTCATCGGGGCCGCGCCGAGGGTCCACAAGACGAGGCTGAAGGTAATTCGAAGGATCACCGGCAGAATCAGGCGAAGTTTTCCTGCCGGCCTGTTTGCCTTTGGCTCGCTTATATCGCCCCCTTGGCAAACCAAAATCCGTGCTTGCCCAAACTCTTTTGCTTCTTCCTTTGCCTTTTCGTTGCTTCCTTGCTTGGTTGCTTCTTTGTTTTCTCTTCTTCCGCTGGCCGGGTGGCGCGGAGCGCGGCGCCGGTTTGGTAGCCGCCCTTCGCCAAACGAATCAAGCGCGGCGGTGCTTGTCTTCTGGCTCATGGCATCTCCTCCAGCGACGCGATCCGGGCCACCCGCGGGGGGATTGGCCGGCGTTTCTGAGAGGCGGCCTTGCTCTAACCGTCTCCCCGAACTTTCTCACATCAGGACTAAAGCATCTGCTTCGACTTCGCATAAGGCCCTACTAAAGTCATGCCTTCCCGCTTCCGGTACGCGAGGCGACTACTCCGTTGCCGAGCCAGCAACCACCGGAGCCGCGTTGCCATAACGATGTCGCGAGCCAGCAGAATTCCCACGCTGCTGAAAAGACCAACGGCGAGAACCATCACCAGACATCTCAGTGCCAACATGACCGGTCCTTTCACACGAAGCCACCGGCTTAGCGGTGGGTTTCCAGTGCGCGCACAACGAGCTGCGCGCCATGCGCGATGGCTACACGCACCGGCCGGCGATCCGCCGTGGCCGGCTGCATCAGGCGCAACATGCCCTGCAGCAAAAGGCTTTGCAGGGCCAACGCGGTGAACAGTGCCAACAGCGTAACGACCATCACTCCCGCGAATCCAAGCATTGCTTCCATCTGTGTCCTCCCCGGCTGCACTGGGCTGTGCCGTTCCTTCGCGATTGGCAATGGCAAGTCAACGCCCAGACTCATCGCTTTGAAAATAGGCAACTTACAGGAACTCAAAAACACGAATTCGTTGACAGCTGGACACGGCGTGTCCGCTAACCCGCAGCCGCACAAAGGATTTTCGAGCCGCAGATCCGCTAACCGTAGGCGAAAAGCGGTGAACCTTGGGAGAGTTTTGGCTTGCAGATGGACCGAGAGGTTTTGCGGTACGATTAAAGAGAAATGTCATCAACACCAGGGATTCGCATCGGCCGTATCCTCGGCATACCTATCTATGTGGATTTCAGCTGGATTCTCATTTTTGGCGTGTTTTGTTATGCGCTTTCAGAGCAGTTGTTCCGCTTGGAGCACAAAGAGTGGACTGCCGCCCAAGACTGGGCAGCGGGGTTCTCCACGAGTGTTTTGTTCTTTGCCTGCGTGGTCCTTCATGAGCTTGCGCACAGCGTCGTCGCACAGGCCTACAAGATAAAGGTGCTTTCGATCACCCTGTTTGTATTCGGGGGATTGGCACGCATTAGCCGCGAACCAACGAAAGCGATGCAGGAGTTCAACATCGCCGTGGCCGGCCCACTCGCGAGCGGCCTCCTGGCGGGCCTTTTCGGCGGGCTAAGCCTCCTCTTCCCGAGTGACGGCCTGCTGCGTTCCCCGCTGCAATATCTGGCCGGAGCAAATGTGCTCGTTGCGGCTTTCAACCTGCTGCCGGGGTTTCCGCTGGATGGCGGACGCATGTTCCGGGCCATGGTGTGGGGAGCCACCAAGGACTTCACGCGGGCCACGCGGGTGGCGGGGGCGAGCGGAAAACTCATCGCCTACTTGCTGATTGCCTACGGTCTGGGATCCGTGTTCACCAAGAACTACAACAACATCTGGTTCGTGCTGATCGGACTGTATCTGTTGAATGCCGCGCAGGTCAGCGTGGCTCAGGTGACCATACGCGGCGCGTTGGCTGGCCTGTGTGCTGCCGATGTGATGAGTCAGGAAGTGCCCACCATCCCGGCGAACATGAGCCTTGAGGAATACAGCAACGAGGTGCTGCGCACGGGCCGCCGCATGCACATCGTGACCATGGGCGACCGTCTCTCCGGCCTAATGAACGTGGCCGCGCTCAATCAGGTTCGCCGTGACGAATGGAACATGAACTCCGTGCAAGCGGTCATGGTCCCGCGCGACAAAATCATCTGGGCTTCCCCGGAAGAGCCCTTGCAGCGCCTGCTGGAGCGCCTCATGGCCGCGGACGTGAACCAGATGCCCGTGGTCAGCCACGGCGGCGACGGTTCAGCTCATATTGTGGGAATTGTGACGCGCGACGCCATCCTGCGGGTGATTCAGACGCGCAGTGAACTTGACTCCGCCTTAGGCCATCGCTGAGGCGGCCAAGGCGCGCGCGTTTTCCGGGGTGGAAGCCTCCGCAGACTTGCGCGCACGGAAGCGATACCCGCCAGGCCGGAAATCTACAGAGATCTTGGAAAAGCCGGCCTTATTCAGCCGCGCGAATGCGGAACCCGCTGCAACCGGGGTGAAGGTGCTGCGGTAGTGCGCAATGCGCTCCATCCAACCGTCTTCGATTTCGAAAACGAAAAACGAGCCGCCGGGCTGCAGTACCCGGTGCACCTCAGCAATGGCGCGGTCCTGCAGTTCCCTACTTTTCAGGTGGTGCAGCACCAGAATGGCAATGGCCGAAGAAAACGTTTCGTCGGCAAATGGCAGCGCCGCGGCATCGCCGCGCAGCGGGGTCACTCCGTCGCCGCCGTGCCTGGCTTTGAGGCGGCCGAGCGCCAGCGCGTCATACTCGAGGCAAGTTATCCGGGGAGCGGCCTTGCGAAGTTGCTCCGTCGCCGCGCCGTAGCCCGCGCCGATTTCCAGCACATGGTTGCCCAGGCGGGCATCGGACAGCACCCATGGCAAAAGATAGCGCTGCGTCATTCGCTGCCACAGCGAAGTGGAGCAAAAGAAATGTTCCATGCGGTTCATGGCCGTATTGCTGGGGAAGCCTAATTGTAGCGCAGCGGGTCCACCCGAGGCAGAACAATTTGCCCGCCTGGAAGTATCTGAATTATTGGGGCATTGCCGGCCGACTGGTTTTTCTTTGCTTCGTTACTCCTTTACTTCATTGTTTCTACTTTTCTTCAGTGGCAGATCCCCGACCCTTCGTCCGTGAACGTCTTCCCCGCCTCCGGCAGGAACTTCCACTCATAATCCGTAGGCTTCAGTGTCAGCTTCAGGACGCCAAACGTATCGTTGTTCCGTACCTCGCTGTTTCGTTTGGTAAATCCGAATGCTCGGTGGCTCTTTCCCCCCGTCCCAACAACAAACTCCCGGATGCCGCGTTTCGCATCAGCCTTTCCGTTGGGATCTTGCGGTCCGAAACGCTCGTAATCGTGATCGTGGCCGTTGAGCACAAGTTCCGCGTTGAAGTCGTACAGCGCTTGCCAAAACGCGATCATTTGCAAATCGTCGCCATGATTTAGCCCCGAACTGAATCGCGGTTTATGAAAATAGGCCAGCGTGCATCCCGCCGGATGCGCAGCCAGGTCGGCGCGCAGCCATTTTTCCTCCGGAGAGCCCACCCCGCATCCGCCTACTTCCTGGCATTCGGAATTCAGCACTACCACATGCCACGCGCCCAATTCATAGCTGTAGTAGCCGGTTTTGGAATCCCCCGCCGCGGGGCCGAAATATTCGAAATAGTACGCAGCTCCGTATGAATGAAATTCATGGTTACCCACGGCCGGGCGGGTACGCAATCTCACGCGGCCCCAGGTCCTGTCGTAGCAGCGGAAGTCTTCCGCCGTGCCGTTGGGGTAAGCCAGATCGCCCAAGGCCATTACTGTGCCGGGATTTGCTTCTAGCAGTTTGGCAGTCGCCTCCGCACCGGAAATGTCCGTACAGTCCGCAATGTCTCCTGCCCCGATGAGCACCGCCTCCTCCTTGTTCTCCTCCGAAGCCCTGCCCTCGGAAAGCGCCGTAAGACGCAACAACGCCACCCCCGCAAAAAGCAGCGACCCCAACAACGCGAACGATCTCCCGCGAATCATAGCCACTCCCTACCAAAAGAGTTTACCCTCGCGCAGCTATACCAGGGATGAATTGTGGCTGAAAGCCTTTTCAGGGGAACCCCGCCAGCGGGGAAAGAAGGGACTTTTAGTGTAGCATCGGCCGGATGCGCCGTAGGGCAGCTGCGAACTGGTCGGCGTTGTACGCCGAAGGATTCTCGAGTTGCTGGAATAATTGGTTGATCGCGCCGCGAACCTCGGCATCGTTCGGGGGTTTTGTGTCCTTGGCGTAAGCGATATACAGCGAATCCAACGCCATGGCTGCCTGCTCCGCTGCCCGTTCGTCGCCGATCGCAATATTCTCTGCGTCGTCCGTAATTCGCTGCATCATGCGCAGGGTAATCGCCTGGTCGTACTGCATTCCCGCCAGCCGGTCCGCAATCTGCTGGCACAGGGGGGCCGCCGCGGAAGCCGCACTCGCCACCACGCCGCGATCCGGGTTCAGCTTGCTCATTTCGCTCGAAACGGCCAACAAGTGCTTGTCGAGTTCCTGCCCATTCCCGGAATCGATTTGCTTTGCCAGTAACCGGAACACGACGTAGCGGGAGGCGTTCCACGCCGGGTCACCCGCGCGGCGCCCTTCATAGCCATGCTCCTGCCGCCAGCTGTCCTTGGCCGGGCCCAACGAGTGGTGGCAGGCAAAGCAGGACAACTCTGAATATTCCGGCCATACATCCTTCTTGTCGTAGCGTTCATTGCGCGCCCGCCAGATCAACCGGTCCATTTCGGCACGAAGCTGAACGGCCTGGCCCGTGCTCCAATCGCGAACACCCAGCCACGCAGCGGTCTCATCCGCTTTGCCGGGCGCCGATTCCCGCGGCATTTTCCAATGGCGCGGCATCACCGCCGAAAAGGAATCCAATTCGAAATAGAGATCCGGGTGCCCGGCGGCGATCATTTCGTGATCCACGAATTTGTTCTTCGTGCCCAGGTGGCACTCCAAGCATTTTTCCGTGCGATGGATGACGTTGCGCGTGTCATGCATCCCCAGCGCCACGGATTTTTCGTGCGGGTAGTCTTTTGTGGTGTGTGGACCCAGCCACGCCGACGCGGGCCCGTGACAGTTTTCGCAGGAGACGCCGTCGGCCATCTCAAACGGCCGTCCGCGTTGCTCGGGAGTGGTGTACAGCGCGTGGCACGCCAGGCATTTCTGGGCTTCTTCGGCTTTGCTCCCGAGTTTCAGGATGCGCGCCATGCGCTCACCAACGTCTCCGGTCAGAGCGTTGTACGCCCGGCTGTGCTTGTCGTACAAAATCCAGGTGGAATATTCGTTTTGATAGATGCGGCTACCCGCCACCGGCTTTACGCTGCCGTGGCAACTGGTGGCGGCGCAGGATCCCGGCCCGATGTATTTCCCGGGTTCCGGTGTGTCGGTGGACGCGGAATGTGCGGGAAGCAGACAAAGGCACAAAGCAGCGAAAATCACTGCGGCGCGCGCGAAACCTGGCTGGGGCAGAGTTCCCATTGCGGGATACGCGAAATGTCTGATGCTTTATATATTCCTCTAGGCAAGGAAGTCAACCACCAGAATTGGCTGGTACGGAAAATCTTAGGTGAGCCAAAGGTAGCTATTTACAACTGGCCTTGACACACCTAGTATGCGGGGTAACATTTCCAGGAAATGCGCCGGTCGGCAGCGCGATTCGGCGTAGTTTCATGAGACCTAGCCTGTGATCTTCGACGAACTGCGAGCCATACAACTACGCTTGGGTTATCTGCCAAAGGCGGAACTCGAGGCCCTTTCCGACCGCACGCAGACTCCCCTCTACCAGTTGCACAGCGTCGCGAGCTTCTATCCCCATTTTCATCTCACGCCTCCCGCCAAAGCCGAAGTGCGCATCTGCGACGACATGAGCTGCCATTTGAACGGCTCCTGCGAACTGCGCGCAGAGCTTCTTCGCCGCTTTGCGGGACTGCCGCCCACGGATGTGCAGCTCAAGGACGTAAGCTGCCTCGGGCGCTGCGACCAGGCGCTGGCCGCCGCCGTCAACGACGAAATCTACGTGAACGTGAATGCGGACAAGGTGGAAGACCTCGCGCGTCGCGCCATCCGCGGCGATCATCCTCAAGCCGATCATCCTCACGTGCCCCGCATAGCCTGCGCCTCCGATCCCTACGGCGACGGCGAAAAATACGGCGTGCTGCGCCACCTGGTGGCTACCAGGGATTACGATGGCGTTCTCGCCATCTTGAAGGAATCGGAATTGCGTGGCATGGGCGGCGCCGGATTTTCCACTTCGCTCAAGTGGGACCTCGTCCGCAAACAACCGGAGCCGATCAAATACGTCGTCTGCAACGCCGACGAAAGCGAGCCCGGCACCATCAAGGATCGCTTCATCATCAGTCACCTGCCGCACCTGGTTATCGAGGGCATGATCATCGCGGGGCTGGTGACCCACGCGCAAAAAGGAATCTTCTATATCCGCCACGAATATCCGCTGCAGGAGGAGATCTTCGGCGAAGAACTCCGGCGCTGTGCCAAGGCCGGCCTGGTCGGCAAGAAAATCCTTGGCAGCGAACTCGACTTTGACCTGGAAATCTTTGTCAGCCCCGGCGGCTACATCTGCGGAGAGGAAAGTGCCCTCATCGAAGCCATCGAAGGCCATCGCGCCGAGCCGCGCAACAAACCGCCCTTCCCCGGCCAGGCCGGTGTCTGGCAAAAGCCGACGGTCATCAACAACGTGGAAACCTTCTCCAACGTGCCGCAGATTCTTGCGCGTGGTGTCGACTGGTTCAAGAACGCCGGCGTCGGTGGCTCGCGCGGCCTGAAGTTTGTTGGCGTCAGCGGCCAGGTGGAAAATCCCGGCGTCTTCGAAGTGCCCATGGGCACTTCCATGAGGGACGTCATTTTCGGCAACGCCGGCGGCGTTCGTGGCGGCAAGAAATTGAAAGCGTTCGCGCCTTCCGGGCCCTCTTCTGGCTACCTGCCCGCTTCCATGGTGGACGTGAAACTCGATTTCAAGGCCCTCGCCGATGCCGGCTCCATGCTCGGCTCCGGGGCCATCGTCGTGTGCGATGAAACCACCTGCATGCTGGACATGGCCCTGAACGCCATTAAGTTTTATCGTAACGAATCCTGCGGCAAATGCGTGCCCTGCCGCATGGGTTCACAAAAAATGGTTGAGATTCTCACCCGCTGGACACAGGGCAAACTCAGCGAGCCGCAATTCGCCGCCGATTTGAAACTCGTAGAGGACCTTTCCGCCGCCATGAGCCAGACATCCATCTGCGGCCTCGGACAAATCGTTCCCGCTCCCATTCAATCAGTGCTAAAACACTTCCGGCAGGAAGTGGATGCCCATGTCTTGAAGGGGCAATGTCCCAGCGGTATCTGCTTCTCTCCCGCCGCGCGTTTGGCGGACCTGCCCCGCGTAGGAATCCGGCCATGACCCCAGCTGGCATGATCGAACTCACCATCGACGGCAAGGCCATCCAGGTCCCGCCGGGCACCACAGTTTTTGATGCCGCGCGCATGAACGGCATCAGCATTCCCACGCTTTGCCATCTGCAGAGCCAGACGCCTGTCGGCGTTTGCCGCCTCTGCGTCGTGGACACGGGCGCGCGCGTCCTCGGCGCCGCTTGCGTTCGCCCCGTCGAACCCGGCATGAAGGTGCAGACAAACTCCGAAAAGGTTCTGGCCGCGCGCAAAACGCTGCTGGAACTGTTGATGGCCGACCATCCTTCGCCCTGCGCCCGCCAGGAAAAATCCGGCGATTGCGAACTCGAAGTTCTCGCGAAGGAAGCAGGTATCGGCACGCCGCGCTTCCCGCGGCGCACCATCTCCCGCGGGCAGGACGACTCTTCGCTGGCCATCACCGTCGACCACGACGCCTGCATCCTGTGCGACCGGTGCATCCGCGGCTGCGACGAAATCAAGAGCAACTTCGTTCTCGGGCGTATGAAGAAAGGCTATTCCGCGGGCATCGCCTTCGACCTCAACTCCCCCATGGGCGATTCCACGTGTATTTCCTGCGGCGAGTGCATGGTCTCTTGCCCCACGGGCGCGCTCACCAACAAGAGCGTTGCGGGCACGGCTCTTTCCACGGGAGCCGACTCCGCCTTATCCGTAGAAGAGCTTCACAAGCTTCCCGTCTTCGCGGGCGTTTCCGGCACTTTCCTAGAGCTGAACCGCGGCGCCATTGTTCGCCGCCGCTTCCGCAAAGGCGATGTCATCTGCCGCGAAGGGGATTTCGGGTCCACGGCGTTCTTCATCCTCGAAGGCAAGGCTCGCGTCTCCATCTCCACGCCCATCGCTCACGTGAAAACCGAAGGTGGCGCCGTCGGCTTCTTCAAGCGCCTCACCAGTTCCCTGGTCGCCCGCGAACAGGACAAACGGTCCGAGGAAGCGCACGACCGCACCATTCCCATTGACGCTTCTGTCGACCTCGCTTACGGGAACCCGGTCGCCGAACTCGGTCCCGGCGATCTGTTTGGCGAAATGACCTGCATGAATTTCTATCCGCGCTCCGCCACCGTGCGCGCGGAAACCGATGTCGTGGCCTACGAGATGTTGCGCAACGTTCTCGACATCATGCAGAAGAACAAAACCTTCCGCGCGCAAATCGACCAAAACTATCGCCGCCGCGCCCTTGAAAGCCATCTCCGCGGCGTGCCCATGTTCTCCGAACTCTCGCCCGACTTCATCGAGCACCTCAAGGAAAACGTGGAGCTGATTCGTTACGCGCCTGGCCAGGTGATTGTGCGCCAGGGCGATCCCGCCGACAGCCTTTACCTGGTGCGCATCGGCTTCGTAAAAGTCACCGAAGAATATCCCGGCGGCGACCTTGTGCTCGCGTATCTCTCGCGCGGTGATTACTTCGGTGAAATCGGCCTGCTCGGCGGCGGCTTCCGCACGGCTTCTTGTATCGCGCTCGACCACGTCGAAGTCGTGAAAATCTCCGGCGACGACTTCCGCCAGATGGTCGAACGCTTTCCGACTATCCGCAGCGGCCTCGAAAAAGTCGCCAATGAACGCCGCGCCGCCAACGAACAGCGACTGCAGATGGTCGAAAGCGTTCCGCTCGATCAGTTCCTTTCGCAGGGGTTGATGGAAGCGCAAAGCCTGCTCGTCCTGGACCTGCAGAACTGCACGCGCTGCGACGCCTGCGTGAATGCCTGCGCCGACGCCCACGACGGCGTCACACGCCTGGTCCGCGACGGCCTGCGTTTCGAAAACTATCTCGTGGCCACGTCTTGCCGCCAATGCCGCGATCCTCTCTGCATGGTCGGCTGCCCCGTCGGCTCGATCCGCCGCCGCAATTCACTCGAAGTCATCATCGAAGACTGGTGCATCGGCTGCGGCCTCTGCGCACGCAATTGCCCTTACGGCAACATCAACCTGCACCCGTTCAAAGTTTTCGCTGACGATCCCGAAACTCCCGGCCGCAAGAAAGCCGTGGTCAAGCAAAAAGCCACTTCCTGCGACCTTTGCACGCACTTGAAAGAACCCAGCTGCGTCTACGCGTGCCCGCACGACGCCGCGCACCGCGTAGATCCGCGTAAGTTCTTTGGCCAGATGTTCGGCCAGGCCGCCGCAAAATGAGTGTGAAGCGATGAGAATGGATCAAACACAACGCGGCTGGGTCATCGGTTCGCTGGTGGTCTTTACAGTCAGCGCCGTCGCCTATGTTATTTATGCCGAGGAATCGCCCGCGGGGCCCAGCGGCGGCAGTTTCATGGGCCTGGTCTTCGGCATCTCGGGCTTCAGCTTCATGATTTTTGCGGCGCTTCTTGGCGCGCGAAAACGGGTTCCCACCTGGCGGCTCGGCCGCGCGCAGGCCTGGATGCGCGGGCACCTCTGGCTGGGACTCCTCAGCTTGCCGTTGATTTTCTTTCACGGCGGCTTTCATTTTGGCGGTGCGCTGACTAGCGTGGTGATGTGGCTCTCGATCATCGTTGTGGGCAGCGGTGTCTATGGCGCGGTCCTGCAAAACTACCTGCCGCGAGCGATGACCCACGATGTCCCGCTCGAAACCATCTACGACGAAATCGGCAACGTCCGCAGAGCCCTGCGCATGGAAGCCGACAAGCTTGTCGAAAAAGTTTGCGGCCGCCTGGGCCTGGTGAAGGAAGAGGAAGAGGGCCAGCGCGCCGGCGGCTTCACCGCGCTTCGCCCGATAGCAGCATCGGCCGTGCCATTGCGCACCTCCGCCGGAGTCAGCGCGGGCGCCAGCGCCGTGGCCATGGCTCCCGAAATCGTTCTGCTTAGCGAAGAAGAGAGCAAGCCGCTGCGCCTGTTCTACTTTTCGGAAATGCGCGCGTTTCTTGAAGCGCCCGCCTGGCAGCGCCAGAGCCTCGGGGACCCCGAGCGTGCCAAAAACGCTTTTGCGGCATTGCGCCGCATGATGCCGCCGGTAGCGCATCCGGCGCTCGATGATCTGCTCAGCATTTGTGACGAAACGCGGCAACTCATGCGGCAGGAACGCCTGCACCGTTGGCTGCATGGCTGGCTGCTGGCGCACATTCCGTTGTCGCTTGCGCTGATTTTGCTGGGAGCCATTCACGCATTTATGGCGTTGCGGTATTAAGCGAGGAAGTACCGTTGGCCAGGACACGCACAACCAAAAGCGTCGCGCAGCGTATCGACTTGAACTATTTCAAGCGCGCTACGCCGTTCAAGCGCCTCCGCCTGCTTCTGGTCGTGGGCATCCCGCTGCTGGCTCTCGGCTGGCTCGTCTGGCGCGGCGTGATGCGCGATTCCCGCGTCTACTCCAGCGGCAACCTGAGCAATTCGCATGCGGTCTTCGAGCGTCAGTGTGCCGCGTGCCACGTGCAGAAGGCCGGCGAATTTTCCGAACAGGCCGCGGACTCCGCCTGCCTGGCCTGCCACGACGGCCCTGTTCACCATGAAGAGCAGGTAAAGGCCGACGTGCCCAAGTGCGCCACCTGCCACGTCGAGCATCGCGGCCGCATTGACATCGTTGCCGGCAGCAACATCAGTTGCTCGCAGTGCCATTCCAATCTGAAAGTCGCCGCGGGTCAGTTGCCCTACGCCGCACACATCCAATCTCTCGAAGACGGCCACCCGGAGGTCGCCGTCAAGCGTGACAACTTCAAGGATCCCGGCACGATCCTGCTGAACCACAACGTACACATGAAGCTCATCCGCCGAGGACCCAACGGCCCGCTCGTGCAGATGGAATGCTGGGACTGCCACCGCCCCGAAGCCGCCAAGGGTTCCTGGCCTTACGCCGATGCCAGCTACGTCGACGCCAAGGTCACCTACGAGAGCAAGGATGTTTTGCTGCCGGTTAAGGCCGGCTGGCTGTGGCCCCGCCATTCCATGGGCCGCGCCTACATGGCGCCAGTGCAATTCTCAACTGCCTGCGCCGCCTGCCATCTGCTGACCTTCGACAAGCGCTTCGACGTTGGCGTGCCGCACGATAAACCCGAAGTGGTTCATGCTTTCCTGGTCAAGAAATTCCAGGAATACGTCGCTGCGCATCCCGCCGAGGTCCGTGTAGTGCGCGAACCGGCTCGCGACCTGACCGGCAAACCGTTGCTGCCGGAAGTCCGCGTGCTAACTCCGGCTCAGTGGGTGAGCGAGCGCACCGCCGACGCCGAGCAACTCCTGTGGCGCAAGACCTGCAAGCAATGTCACGCGCTAAACGCGGTGAAGGATAGTTCCCTGCCTCACGTGGCCGAGGCGCGCCTTACGCAGCGCTGGATGCCCCACGCGCGCTTCGATCACGACGCGCACCGCGGCTTCTCTTGCGTTGGCTGCCATCCCGGCGCGCTCGCCAGCAAGGAAACCAGCGACGTACTGGTGCCGGATCTAGCCAACTGCAAGACGTGCCACGCGCCCGGCCCGGAGCACGCCGAATCGCGCTGCTTTGAGTGCCACACATATCACGACTGGTCCAAGCGCAAAGAAGTGAAGCCCACCTTCACCCTTCCCGCCTTATCGCGTGGCAAGTAGTTCCTCGTTTAGCTAGCGAACCCTTACCTGTCCATGTCCGGGCCTGTTGCGTAACCTCACCCAAGTGCGTCAGTTTTTGAGTGAAGTGCCCCAGTAAGCCCGCGTGATGCGCCTCACTTTTCCGATAACACTATCTTTTTTCTGTAGCTTAAAAGGATCCATAGAGGCCGCCCCACGGTCCCCCACTTGCCGTTAATTCTACGGAGGATAGGGCTATGACTCCGTCCGCCCACACAGAAACCATCCCCGAATCTGATGTCCAACCTGAAACTCCGCCTGCAGCCCACGTGGAGACCCTCGTTCTCGAAGCGCCCAAGCCAAAGAAGGTTCCCGCTGCTGCGCCTGCTGTTCCATCGCCAAAGCGTTACGAGATCGGAACGTTTCAGTCCTCGATCATCGAAGCGAACCGCATCAAAAGCGGCTCCCAGCTCCTGGACATTGCGATTTCCCTTACCGTGAATCTGACCCTTCTAGCCGCGCCGATTCTGGCCGGGCTTTATTTCACGGACACCATCAATCTGAAACAATTTGCCGCGACGTTTCTCGTCGCACCGCCTCCACCACCGCCGCCTCCTCCGGCTCCCGCTGCGGTGGTGGTTCGTTCGGCGGCTCCCACGCATCGAGTCTTTGAAAACGCCGGCAAGCTGCTTGCCCCGGCGGTTATCCCCAAGAACGTCGCGGAAATCAAGGAAGCGCCTCTGCCGATGGATGGCGACGGTGCAGGAATGATCGGGGGCGTTCCCGGGGGCGTGGCCGGCGGTTCGATGGGCGGCGTGATTGGAGGAGTTATCGGCGGCGTGAAAACGGCAGCCGCAATGCCCATCGCACCAAAGGAAAACAAACCGAAAGAACCAGTTCGCGTCGGCGGCCGCGTGCGTGAGCCGGAGCTCATTAAGCGCGTCGAGCCCAACTACCCCGAACTCGCGCGGCAGACGCACCTGGCTGGAGTTGTTTTAATCGACGCCATCATCGATGAAAACGGCAATGTGATGGAAATGAAAGTCGTCTCCGGGCATCCCCTGTTGATTCAGTCCGCGTTGAATGCGGTCCGGCAATGGAAGTACAAACCAACCTACCTGAATGACGTGCCCGTGCCTGTGCAGTTGATCATCACCATCACTTTCCGGCTGAGCTAGCGGTATTTCCTCGAAGTTGGACGGAGAAGCGGGGCAAGGAAGTTTGCGCTTGCCCGGCACTAATTTTGCGCGGACCTAGCTTGGAGACGGAACCGTTTCCCGCCCGTCAAGGTATTTCACCAGTAGCACTTCATTGCCCTTTTCGTTGTAAATCAGTTCATCCACCAGCCGCTTGGCCATCAGGATGCCGAATCCTCCCGGCCGCTTGCCCTGGGCCTCCCGCATTTTCATGTGCTTGAAGGGATCATCTTCGGGATTCCCCAGCGCGCTGTGCTGCAGCTCTTCTAGCGAAAACCCTTGCCCGGGATCTTTCACCCTGCACATCACCATGTGGCGCGTGCGCACGTAGCTCACTTCCACGTGTTGCGAGGGATCAAACTTCGCGCCATGCTCCATCGCGTTCACCAGGATCTCGCGAAACGCCGCGGCTACCTCCTCGGTTTCCGCGGCAGGCAATGTCGAGGCCTCCCGGTAAAACTGCAGCAGCCGATTGGCGGTGACCAGGTCGCAGCGCACGCACAACCGCACCCAGTTCGGCGTCGCGGAGAGCACTTCGATGCCGTCGTCCCAGAACGCCTCGTGCATGGCGATGCGGATCATCTCCGCCAGCTTTTCCTGCGAAAAGGGCCGCGAAAAATAGCTGAAGGCCCGCTCGCGAATCGCCGCCAACACGTCGCCCGGCGTGAATTCATCTGTCATGATGATCAAGCGTGTGTGGGGCCGCACCAGCCGCAGCCGCCGCAACAATTCGACATCTTCGATTCCCGAGCTGTGTACGCCGGTGACGATCAGGTCGAAGGGCTGCGCCTTCGCGAGTTCCAGAGCTTGTTCGTTGCTAGCTGCAAACCGGACTTCCCACTGTTCTTTCTTCAGCATGTCCGCGAGCAACCGGTTCAGTTCCACCTCGGACTCAACGATGAGCGCGCGGTGGTTTTCGATGGTGCTCGGAGCTACGGGAGTGCGGTCCGGCATGAGAATTGGGTCCTGGGGTGGCGACAACCGTGTCAGCCCCGCTAGAATGCAGGAAGAACCTCAGGCGCGCAAGTAGCCTAAAGCAGAGGGGGCCTGGGAGCGCATACCTAGTTATGAATGTTTTGTTAGGGGACGACGAACCATTTTCTTTAGTTTAAGAAAGCGAATCAGTAGCGGAAAACGCTTGGTCAAACGGACACTTCTTTCTTCCACGCTTGTAAAGCGGAGATGAGGTTTCTTGATACGCAAATCTGAATCGCCCGTTTTGGCGTAGATCGACATTCAATATCTCTTTGTCAGGATCAAATTCCAGCCGATACGAAATGCGCCGCTCGAGGTGCGAGGTCGCTCCCTAATCGCTCCCCCAATTTGCTTAACCAATTCCAACATCGGGTTCAACCAGCTGTTTTGCGGCTCCTTCGCCAATTTCCGGTAAAAACTTGCAATTTCCGGCCAGGGTCTACTCTGTACATGATGGTCCCGGAAATTTACGCCAACTCGCTGGTCATCAGGAACAGCGGCTTCATCTCAAAGCTCTTGAACACCGGCCGCAGCCTCTCCATGCTGTAGTGCTCCTTGATGTTGATGAACTTTTTCGTTGCTGTCACCGTCTCGATGGGCATGTTGTCGTACCGCCCGTTTTTCAGCACCACCAGCCGCCCGTGGATGCGGTTCAGCAGCAGGTCCAGCGCCAGATTGCCGTAAGCCATGGGCACAATCGAATCGATCGCGTCGGGATCCCCGCAGCGCACCAGATAGCCGAGCTTCTGATTGATGCACTCGATTTTCTTTCCTTTGTTGTAGCGCGGGGAGAGTTCCGTGAGTTCGTCGGAAACCAGGTCGCCGATGCCGCCCAGCTTCTTGTGGCCAAAGGCATCCGCCGCGTCTTTCTGGAAAACCATCTCGCCGCCTTCGAACATCGCGCCCTCGGAAACCAGCACGATAGCGTAGCGGCTGGGGTTGCGATTGCGGTCGTTCACCAACAATTCCGTGAGCTGGTCGATCTTGAATTTGTGCTCGGGAATCACGCAGCGATGCGCCGCGCCCGCCATCGTCGGCAGCATGGCGGTGAATCCGGCGTAGCGGCCGAAAACCTCCAGCACCATGAATCGCTCGTGCGAGCCCGCCGACGTGCGCAGCGCATTAGTCATCTGAATCGTACGCGTGATGCAGGTGCTGAACCCGATGCAGTAGTCGGTTCCCGGCACGTC
>DATFSI010000250.1:0-22687 GCA_035262705.1 Candidatus Acidiferrum sp.
GACGGTCGTCCGGAGTTGATCTTTACGGACAACGACACAAACACCGAACGCCTGTACGGCGACCGCAACGTGCAACCTTACGTGAAGGACGCGTTTCATCGGTACGTGATCGAGGGTGCACGCGATGCGGTGAACCCACAGGAATACGGAACCAAGGCGGCTGCGGTGTACCGGATGACGGTGTCCGCGGGTGCGACGGTGACGCTCAGACTGCGATTGAGCGATTTCGAGCCCGGCGGTCCTCGTCCGTTTGGTCGAGGATTCGACAACCTGGTTGCCGCGCGGCACCGCGAAGCCGACGAGTTCTACGACGCGATTTTCCCGTCGGGCTTATCGGCGGACTCGAGGATAGTAGCGCGGCAGGCGGTCGCGGGGTTGCTCTGGTCGAAGCAGTACTACCACTACGTCGTGAAGAACTGGCTCGACGGCGACGCGGCGCAACCCGCGCCCCCGGGTTGAGCGCCGCCGGGGTCGCAATCGCGAGTGGACCCACGTCTACAACGCCGACGTCATCTCGATGCCGGACAAATGGGAGTACCCCTGGTACGCGGCGTGGGACCTGGCGTTTCACTGCGTCGCCCTCGCGGTTGTCGACGCTGATCTCGCGAAGGCGCAGCTCGCGTTGTTGCCGCGCGAATGGTACATGCATCCCAACGGGCAGCTGCCCGCCTATGAATGGGCCTTTGGTGACGTCAACCCGCCGGTGCACGCTTGGGCCGCCTGGCGCGTTTACAAAATCGAGCGCCGCATCCGCGGTGTAGCCGACCGCAGCTTCCTTGAAAAGGTCTTTCATAAGCTGCTGCTCAACTTCACCTGGTGGGTGAATCGTAAAGACCCCGAGGGCCACAACATCTTTCAGGGCGGCTTCCTCGGCCTCGACAACATCGGAGTGTTTGATCGTTCCGCGCCGTTGCCCACCGGTGGCCATCTCGAGCAGTCCGACGGAACGAGTTGGATGGGCATGTACTGCCTGAACATGCTGGCCATCGCGCTGGAGCTTGCGAAGGACGATCAGGCCTACGAAGACGTCGCCAGCAAGTTCTTCGAACACTTCGTGTACATCGCGCGCGCCATGAACGACATGGGCCCCAGCGGCCGCTCGCTATGGGACAACGACGACGGCTTCTACTACGACCTGCTGCATCTTCCCAACGGCGACGAGCACTTCCTGAAAATCCGCTCCATGGTCGGTCTGATTCCGCTTTTTGCCGTGGAGACGCTGGAGCCGGAAATCGTCGACCGTTTGCCCGGCTTTAAGCGCCGCATGCAATGGTTCATTGACAACCATCCGGACGTGCCGGAACACATCGAAATGACGCAACGTTCCGCGCGCGGCGTGCGACGCCTGATGTCGCTGGTCAACCGCAAGCAGCTCAAACGCGTACTTTGCCGCATGCTCGACGAGACGGAATTTTTTTCGCCCTATGGGATTCGAGCCTTGTCCCGCTATCACGATGACCACCCCTATGAAGTCCAGGTCGACGGCCACATCAACAAGGTGGACTACGAGCCCGCCGAATCCAACACCGGCGTCTTTGGCGGCAATTCCAACTGGCGCGGACCCATCTGGTTCCCCGTGAACTTCCTGCTCATCGAATCGCTGCAGAAGTATCACCACTACTACGGCGAAGACTTCAAGGTGGAATGCCCAACGCACTCCAAACGGGAATGCGATCTCTGGCAGGTGGCCCAGGAAATTTCCCGCCGCCTCACGCGCATCTTCTTGCGCGGTAAGGACGGCAGGCGTCCTTTTGCCGGCGGCCAGGAATTCTTCAACAGCGATCCTTACTGGTCCGACCTGATCCTTTTCTACGAATATTTCCACGGCGATAACGGCGCCGGGCTGGGCGCAAACCATCAGACCGGCTGGACCGGCCTGGTGGCCAAGCTTCTGGAGCAGAGCGGAGAGTAAGCGTGTCGCTGCTGGCCGAAGTGCAATTCGGGCGGGAAATCCTCGGCAACCTGGAACTGGCGGAGAGCCGGGAGTGGCTGGTAACCAACGGCATCGGCGGCTTTGCTTCCGGCACCGCCGCGGGAACCTCCACGCGGCGTTACCACGGATTGCTGATGGCCTCGCTCGATCCGCCCACAGCCAGAACCTTGCTGGTGGCCGGGCTCGATGAATCCCTGGGCTACGCTGGCCGCGAATTCTCCCTGGCGACGAACCGCTGGCTCAGCGGCAGCGTCGCGCCCGAGGGATACCTGAATCTCGAAAGCTTTCACCTTGAGGGCGCCAAGCCCGTGTGGACTTACGCCCTCGCCGATGCCTTGCTCGAAAAACGCGTGTGGATGCAGCGGGGAGAAAACACAACGTTCGTCGAATACACCCTGGCCCGTACGAGTGGCCCTGTGGAACTTAAAGGCAAGATGCTGGTGGCTTATCGGGACTACCACTCCACGACGCATGCCAATGGCTGGCGGATGCAAATTACCCCAGTCGAAAGGGGCCTGCTTGTTCTCGCTTTTGAGGGCGCCACGCCTTTTTATTTGCGGAGCCCCTCCGCCTCCTTCGAGCCGCGCCACGAGTGGTATCGCGATTTTTTCCTTCCCGTCGAACGCCAGCGCGGCCTGGACGATCACGAAGATCGCCTGCTCGCCGGAGTTTTCCGCGCCAGCCTCAAGCCCGGGGAAAGGCTGCTCCTGGTTTTTTCCACCGACCCTCAGGCTTCGCTCGACACGGAAGATGCGCGCACGCGCCAATCGAACCATGACTGCAAGCTGTTCCAGTCCTGGCAGGAAAAGCATCTCGAAACGGCCAACACCGCGCCCGATGATGAACCCGGCTGGCTCTGGCAACTCGTGCTGGCCGCCGACCAGTTCCTCGTCCAGCGCCCGCTTCCTGACGATCCCGCAGGCATGAGCGTCATTGCCGGCTATCCCTGGTTTTGCGATTGGGGCCGTGACACCATGATCGCCTTGCCGGGACTCACCCTGCCGCTCGGGCGTCCGGAGATTGCCCGCAAGATTCTGGAATCCTTTGCCCGTTACGTGGACGCCGGCATGCTCCCCAACAATTTTCCGGACCGCAGCGGCGCGCCGCAGTACAACACGATTGACGCGGCGCTCTGGTATTTCGAAGCCGTGCGCCAGTATTACGAAACTTCGCTTGATGCGGAATTGCTCAAAAAGCTTTTTCCCGTGCTGGCCGGTATTGTGAAAGCGCACGTCGCCGGCACCCGCTACAACATCAAGGTCGATCCTGCCGACGCGCTGGTTTACGGCGGCAGCCCCGAAGTGCAGTTGACCTGGATGGACGCGAAGATCGGCGACTGGGTGGTCACGCCTCGCATCGGCAAGCCCGTCGAGATCAACGCCCTGTGGATCAACGCGCTGCAAACCATGGAGGGTTTTGCGGGAACCTTGGGGCAACCGGCCGCCGGCTACGGCAAACTAAGAGAGCAGGCACAAAAAAACTTTCAGAAGTTCTGGAACGCCGCACGCGATTGCTGTTTCGACGTGCTCGATGTCCCCGGCGGCGGTCCGGATCCTGCCTTGCGCCCCAATCAGATTTTTGCCGTCTCCCTGCCCGTGAGCCCCCTGACGCCCAGCCAGCAGAAGAGCGTGGTGGACGCCGTGGGCCGCGAGCTGCTGACTTCTTGCGGCTTGCGCAGTCTGGGGCCTGCCGAACCCGGCTACCAGGGGCACTACGGGGGCGGACCACGTGACCGAGATGCCGCCTATCATCAGGGCACCGGCTGGGGTTGGTTGCTCGGGCCTTTTGCGCTCGCGCATTTCAAGGTATACGGCGATCGCGCTGCCGCCCAGAGCTTTCTTGAGCCTCTAGGTTCCAGCGTTCACTCCGCTGGGCTTGGCAGCATCAGCGAAATCTTCGATGGAGACGCGCCGTTTATGCCTACAGGCTGCTTTGCGCAGGCTTGGAGTGTCGCCGAAGTCATTCGTGTCTGGGAGTTTCTGTCGGCGCAACCCGAGAAATCGAGTTAAAACTCTACTAAAATCAATCACTTGCAGCGGCGTGCTGAGGGGCAGCGCTCGCTATTAACTTTCACTCATCAGACCCTTCTACACATCCTTGACCCCCTCCTCCCGGCCACCTACTGTAAGTGCAGGGGAAACTTCAAGAAAACTCATGGCCGTTTCCGCTCCTGCTTCTGTCGAGACGCGGCTCTGCCCTTTTTGCGGCAAGCCGATGCCCAGCCGTCTCTCTCGCTGCCCCTTCTGCCGGGAAGAGATTCAGGATGTCCGGTTTGTTTCTCGAGGGTACCGTGCGGAATCTCGCGAAAAGATGCGCCGCGGCCTTTTCTACATTTTGCTGGCGGCCATCATTCACTACTTTGCCGCTGGCTATAGCAGCTTTACGCTTCCCGTCACGATTCCCGTTTTTGTCACGATGTATCTAACGCCGCTGATGTTCCTGGCCGGCATCGGCTACGAGTTCTACGGCGCTCTCCTTTACCTCAAAAGCTGACAGCCGGTTGATTTAAGGAAGACGTGGGAAATCACGGCTTCAGGCCGATGAAGAGTTGCCGGGTGTTAATCCAGGCGCGGCGGCGGTTCGTAGAGCTCAATCAAAACCTTGCCCGCATCCGGCGCGGCTATCAAGAAGAAATTCACACGCGTGCCGTCCGCTCCGGGACGCGTCTGCGGATAAATCGCCGCCACGGCGAATCTCTCTTTCAAAAGTTGCGTCGCGCGATCCACGTCCTTGCAAAGAAATTCCAGTTGCTGGATTCCCTCGCCGAACTTTTGCAGGTATTTGGCGATCGCGCCGCTCCCTTGAGGTTCCTTGCTGGTTAGTACGTCCATCGAAAGCCCACCGGGAAAGTGCAGCTCAAATTCCAGGGCGTCCTGATCCGGGGGCACTTCGGAAAGGTGTGGCAAGCCGTTGGCTTCATGGATCTTCTGAAAGCGTTCCGGAGTCACCGCTAACCCCACTGTGACTTTGGGGCTGTGCCCGTCGAGCAGGTTGACCAGTTTTTCCTCGGCCCACCAGGGGTAGACAGCGTGGTCGGCCAGCGCCCGCCCCGTGCGATAAATCTCCGTCGCGGAAACCACGCGGACTTCGGGATCCTCGGAAGCCATGCCCTCGATTGCGCGTTGTAGGAGTTCGTTCATTGTTTCACCCTGAATCTACCCAAGCTGGAGGCGGCACTAGTTTAACTGGCCGGGGGCTCGGTCGTCTTGCCAGGCCCGGCTAGCAGCGAAACTACAACCGCCAGCAACAAGATGCCCCCCACTACCCCCAGCGATTGCCCCACCGGAAAATGCACCCAACCTTCCGCCACCATCTTTGCTCCGAGAAACACCAGCACCAGCGCCAGCCCGATGCTCAGGTACCGGAAATATTCCAGCACGCCCGCCAGCAGAAAGTACAGCGCGCGCAGGCCTAGAATGGCGAAGATATTGGACGTGTAAACGATGAATGCTTCGTGCGTAATGCCGAAGATCGCCGGGATGGAATCCACGGCAAACGTGACGTCAGTGATTTCCACGATCAAAAGAACCAGCACCAGCGGCGTGGCGTAGAGCAGCCCCTGCTCCCGCACAAAAAAACGCCCGCCGCGGTAATCCGGAGTCATCCGCAGGTGCGAATTCGCGAAACGAAAAACCGGATTCTTTTCGTAGTGGAAGCTCTTGTCCTGCTTCCACAGCATGTGCAGTCCCGTGTAAAGCAGAAACACGCCAAACACCTGGATAATCCAGTCGAAGCGCGCAACCAACGCCGCTCCCGCGGCGATCATCACCCCGCGCATCAGCAGTGCACCCAGCATGCCCCACGCCAACACACGATGCTGCACCTCCTCGGCCACGTGAAAGCCGCGGAAGATCACCAGGAACACGAAGAGATTGTCCACGCTGAGGGCTTTTTCGATTACATAGCCCGTGAAGTACTCCAGGCCGCGGTCCGCCCCGTACCAGTGCCACACCAAGGAACCAAAAGCGATGGCTAGGCCGATCCACACTGCGCTCCAGGCGGCTGCTTCCGTGAATTTTATTTTATGCGCCTTGCGGTGAAAGACCCCCAGATCGAGGGCCAACGCCAGAAGGACAAATAGATTGAAGCCAACCCACAGAAGGGGTGTGCCCATGCAAAGCAGAATAGCGCAAATCAGGGATGCGCCGACTTCAAACCGGTCCCATTAATGTTGGAAAGCTCCAGATGAGCGGCCGTGCCCGCCTGCACAGTGACCGGCACATCCCACAGCACGTGGCGGTCGCCGGCCGTCGCGTCCGTATCCAGCGTGGTGACCCAGTAATTGCCCGCGGCCAGCCCGCTAAAAGCCAGGTGTCCGTCGAGATCGGTGTCTCCCTTGGCTGCCAGGTATTTGGTTTGCGCGAGTTCCGGCGCGAGTTGTGCGATTTTCTGATTGTGTTCCAGCAGGGCCTTGTCCCATTTGGATTCTGGATTTACGGCAGTGAGTTCCGTTTCCATGCCCAGGATCGTGGTGGGATTCGACGTGACAAACTTTCGGAGCGATGCAAGATATTCCTGCCGGAGTTTTTCATACTTCGCAGGGTTGGATTGCTGGTCGGAGTCCTTGTATTTCGGTACTGGCAGGCCGTGAGTGACCCCTCCGCCATTCGAGCGCAGGTAGGCGCTGAAAAATTCCGGGACATTCATGACGTCGTCCGGACTGATCAGTTTGTCGGTTTCCGGGGCGCTCAGGTCGATAACGTCTTTGTGCTTCAGCCAGTCCTTTAGTTCCGGAGAAATTTTCAGCTCGCTGACAAACGTGTCGCGGTCCGCCAAGGGAAATTGCGTCGCGATCTCCTTGCACACATCCGCGTAGCTTTTTCTGAGGAGATAAAACGTGAACTGCCGCACGGGTTCTGGCTGGGCGCCCGTTGGAGCGATGTGCGCGCTGATGTCCAGTGTGCCGGTGGTGCCTTGCGCGGGATTCCGGACCGCCAATGCCAGCAACAAGTAAAGAAAGAGAGAGAAGCGAAGCGTGTTTCGCATGGCCTCATCGTAACAGAACGCGCACGCCGTCCTGCCTGCACAACTTTCGCTTCGTGTCCTAACCGGAATCCGGCCAAGTATGCGGTTCAGAGCAACTGAAAGCGTGTCTCGATGGTTACCCAGGAAGCCGCCGGTTCGCGCCGCACGTTTTTTGCGGGCACGAATCGCCATGCGCGCATTGCTTCGGTGGCTCGTTCATCTAGTCCGAGGCCGAGTCCTTTGAGGGCACCCGCTTTGCGCGGCCGTCGGCTCCGATCAACACGCGAAGGGTGATTGTCCCCTGCAATTTGGCCTTGCGAGCCTCTTTGGTGTAAGGCGGCTCCGGGCAATAGAGGCACGTCGCCAGGGAAACGAAGTTGGCGAAGTCGCCCCCATCGGCCATCCCGGCTCCCGCGCCGCTATCATCCCCGATACCGCCGTTTTCGCCGCCTCCGATGCCATGGCCCTTGCCGGGGCCCGCGGAATTCGTGTCCTTCGGCATCCACGGCAGGCCCAGATTCGTAATCAAGGGAACATTCGCCGGGGCGTTGGGATCAAAAACCGCCGGCGGTGCACCCAGGGTAACCTCGTCTCTGTGCGGCAAGCGTGGCGGCACAAGCGGCATGGACGAGCGCGGCGCAAGCAGCCCTCTTCGCGCAGCCAGCAACTCTTTTTCTCCCCCACCAGCGTCACGTCCCAGAGTGGGTTCTCTTGCTTCAACCGTCGCCGGCGGAATGTACTGCAGCAACGGATTGTGGCCACCGAGAACAATCGTGGACCTCGGCGACAGTGGTCCTTGTGGTGTGGCCAGCAGCGCACCCAGCGCCACGGCAATTGCCAAATGTGCCGTCACGGAAATCGTCTGGGCGGGACCATAACGCGTGGAACTGTTCACCAACGCGAAAGGAGTAAACCCTGGTTGTGTCCTAGAGGCTCCATCCGTCCGCAACCTGTCTGAAAAAAGACGCGAGCCCGGCGAGCAACGATAAGAACTTTTACGTTCGACTTTGGTTGCCTTAAGACTCCGCCAGTGAAGGGTCGGGGGGGCGTCTTCTTATCGTGGGTTTCCTGAGGACAGCCGTACGAAAACACGGACAGAAGCTTGAGCTTCAGCGGCTGAGAGACTTTTAGTAGAGGTGGAACGTCACTTCGAACGGCACTTGCACAGGCACCGGTTTCCCGTTCGGGCCGTTGGCTGGCTTGCAGCGCCAGGTGCGCAGGGTATTGATGGTGGTCTCATCCAGGCCCAGGCCGGGGCTCTTGATGACGCGCGGATTGGTCACGCGCCCGTCCACGGTCACAATCGCTTCCACCAGCACAGTGCCGGAATATTTGGCCTTGCGGGCTTCATCCGAGTACGGCGGATTCGGCATGTAGAAGCACGATGGCATGCCCACGCCATTCACGCCCGCGCGGAAGGCGCCCCCACCCGTGCCGCCACCTTCGCCAGGACCCAAGCCTCCGCCAGTGCCGGAACCGATGCCTGTGCCGTTCCCATGCCCGAGCGAATCGCCCGGACCGGCTGCCATGGGATCGCCTAAACCAGTAAGAGAGCTTTGAATCTTCAGGTCCGGCGGGCCAAGAAGCGTCGCTTCCATGGGAAGCTTCGGCTGTGCCATAGGGTGCAAGGTCGGCGCCGAGAACTGCGTCGGCGTGAACCGCGGCGGCCTGCCTTTGTTCACCGGAGTATTTGTGTGGTCGTTCGCGCCGCCGCCACCGCCCGCCGTGTTCTTGCCCGCAGGCAGCTTCGCCATGTAAGGCGAAATGTCGATCGGGGTTACGTCTATCTTATTTTTCGCCTGCGTCGTGGACGGCAGCATGTTGGTCAGGAACGGCACAAGCAGCAGGGCTATGACGCCCGCGTGAACCGCCAGCGCAATCGCCTGCGTCCACCCAAAATTCTCATCCTTCGACCAGATGTCTTTGACCTTGATTGGCTTGATGCCGGCCGGCATGGCCACTTTCGTCGGCGAGAAAAACTCCCGCAACTGCTCGAAAAATCCGCCGAAATTTCTGCCCCAATCCACTTCCAGGCGCTTGTTTACCGGGCGGTTGCCGGCCCGAGGCGCGGCAAAAAAGAAGCCGAAATTCTCCCAGAAACCCGAACCAAACGAATTCTTGGTGAAGGGAACGTCGCTGCGCTCCACAATCTTGACCGGGCGCTCCATCAGGAATTGCTTCAGGTTCGACCAGAAATTGTTCGGCATCAGCCGCGCCGGCGCATGGAAATCCGGCACTGCGTGCGCCGGAACTGGGACCCCTTCCTCGTTTCCCGTGCGCCTTGGTCTGCTGATGTCGGTTGGTAGAATGTTGAAGGAACCTGGCACCGTTGTCCCCTTATTTACTGTAGACGCGGGTCTACTGAGTTAGGTTCACCTAGCCTTAGGATTCGCGCTGGCTGGAAAAGGTTGCGCGACCCTCGGCTGACACTTCTTCCTAGATATTGTAACATACGGGATTACTTCGCTTTCCGAAGTTTCCCGCCGTGCAAGCCTGACTCTTCGTACAGGTCCTCTCAGAGGGGCGGATTTAGAAGGGACATTCGAAAACTGCATCCATGACCGAACCATTGGACCTGAAAAAGACACTCAATCTCCCCAAGACCGACTTCCCTATGAAGGCCAGCTTGCCGCAAAACGAGCCTAAGCAGCTCGAAGCCTGGCAATCGGCCAATCTTTACGAGCAGATTCTCGCGGCCCGTGCCGGGAAACCCCTGTTTGTCCTGCATGACGGCCCGCCTTATCCCACGGGCACCATCCATCTTGGCACCGGCCTGAACAAAATACTCAAGGACATGATTGTGAAGTCCCGGAGCATGGCCGGGCATCGCGCGCCCTATATCCCAGGCTGGGACTGCCACGGTCTGCCCATCGAAACGCAGGTCGAAAAAGAACTCGGCGGCAAAGGCAAAGTCTCTCCGGCGGAGTTCCGCAAACGTTGCCGGGAGTACGCCACGCGTTACGTCGAGCAGCACAAGCGCGATTTCAAGCGCCTCGGCGTCTTCGGCCGCTGGAACGATCCTTACCTCACCATGAGCCATGAGTATGAGGCGACCATCGCCGGTGCGTTTCTCGATTTCATGGAAATGGGCTATGTCTATCGCGGCCGCAAGCCGGTCTACTGGTGCATCTACGACAATACCGCGCTAGCCGAAGCAGAAGTCGAATACGAAGATCACACCAGCCCGTCAATCTGGGTCACGTTCAAGGTCGTTGGCGGTGGAAAGGGCGAAGCCACCAAAATCGGCTCGGACGTCTCCGCTGTGATCTGGACCACCACGCCCTGGACCATCCCACACAACCGCGCGCTCGCGTTTCATCCCGATTTCGACTACGTGGTGATGGCCACGGAAAAAGGGAAGCTCTTGCTCGCGGCGGATCGCGTGGCCGCATTGCAGGCCGACTGCGGCCTCAAGCACGCCGACGAACTCGCGCGCTTCAAGGGCCGCGACTTCGAAGGCATGAAATTTCAGCACCCGTTTCTGCCGATTCAAGTGCCGGGCCTGCTCGCTGATTACGTCACTCTCGATCAAGGTAGCGGCATCGTGCACACCGCTCCGGGCCACGGTGCGGACGACTTTGTCTCCGGCCAGAAATACAATTTAGAAATTTACGCCCCGATTGACGACAAAGGCGTTTACACCGAAGGCTTGCCCGAATACAAAGGCAAGGATGTTTTCGCTGCGAACCCCATCGTCGTGAAATTGCTGGGCGATCGCGGCGCTTTGTTGGGCCACCATTCTTATAAGCACAGCTACCCACACTGCTGGCGCTGTCACCATCCGGTCATTTTCCGGGCCACGGAACAGTGGTTCATAAACATGGATCAAGCGGCGCACGGTAGGCAAAAGACGCTTCGCCAGGAATCGCTCGAGGAAATTCACGGCGTGAAATGGATTCCCGGCTGGGGCGAGGACCGTATCTACGAAATGATCGAAAAGCGCCCGGACTGGTGTGTCTCTCGCCAGCGCTTCTGGGGCGTGCCCATCATCGTGTTCTTCTGCGAGGGCTGCGGCAGGCAGTTGCAAGACTTCACCGCGCTTCGCAACGTGGTGAAGTGGTTCGAAAAGGAAGGCGCCGACGCCTGGTACACGCATTCTCCTGAAGAGCTTTTGCCCGCTGGAGCGAAATGCTCTTGCGGCGCGGTGAAATGGCGCAAGGAGAACGACATTCTCGATGTCTGGTTCGACTCCGGCTCCTCGCACCTTTCTGTACTCAAAGGCGCTGAGTGGCCCGCCGACGTCTACCTCGAAGGCCCTGATCAGTATCGCGGCTGGTTCCACAGTTCACTGCTTATCGCTACCGGCATCCGCCACAAAGCGCCGTATCGCGGCGTGGTCACGCACGGCTGGACGCTCGACGAACAGGGCCGCCCAATGTCCAAATCCCTCGGCAATATCATCCTGCCCTCGGAAATCTGGGACAAATGGGGCGCCGACCTGCTTCGCCTGTGGGTCAGTTCGCAGGAATATCAGGCCGACGTGAAAATGAGCGAGCGGGTGATGACCCAGCTCAGCGAAGCCTACCGCAAGATCCGCAACACCGTTCGATTCGCCTTGGGCAATCTCAGCGAGTTTGATCCTTCACGTCACGCCCTGCTCAACGACCAACTCGACGACCTCGACCGCTGGATGCTCGAGCGCACCGCCGACCTGGTGAAAAAATGCCGCGAGTGGTATGCCGCTTACGAATTTCACCGCGTCTATCACGCCATTCACGACTTCTGCGTCGTGGACCTGAGCGCGTTTTACTACGACGTGCTGAAGGATCGCCTCTACACCAAGGCCAAAAACAACAAATCGCGCCGCTCGGGGCAAACCGCCATCTGGAAAATTACCAGTGCGTTGGTGCGCCTGCTCACGCCCGTCCTGGTTTTCACTTCCGAGGAGTGCTGGAAGTTCCTGCCGCACGCGGAAGGAGAACCCGGCAGCGTGCACATCGCAGAATTTCCGCAGGAAGCGGAATTGCGTACCGGCCTCGCTCCAGAAAGATGCCACACCTGGGAACTGCTCGCGCGTGTGCGCGGCGAAGTGCTGAAAGCGCTCGAAACCGCGCGCAATGAAAAGAAGCTCATCAACTCGGGCCTGGAAGCGAAAGTTTTGCTGAACGCCGATCTGGAATTGAAGGCCAAGCTGAAACACTATCTGCCGCTACTCCCGGCGCTCTTCATCGTTTCGCAAGTCGAGTTGCTTAGCGCGGGCAGCGGCGAATTCCGCTCGGAGCTCGTCCCCGGCCTCGAAGTGAGCGTGCAGCGCGCCGACGGCAAAAAGTGCGACCGCTGCTGGAACTACTCCACGCACGTGGGAGAAAACCAGCGCTATCCCACCGTCTGCGAACGCTGCAGCGAAGCCATCGCCGAAATCGAACGCGAAGGCGGCGAAGCCGGAGTGGCAGGAGTGAAGGCCTGATGCAGTTCCGTTCCTTTACTTCCTTTACCTCCTTTACTTCATGATCTTTCCGCACCGACTCCGCTGGCTCTGGCTCACCATCCTCGTGGTGTTTCTTGACCGCGCCAGCAAAGCCTGGATCGAGTCACGCCCGGCTTCGTGGTTTCCGCATGTGGTCATTCCCAACTATTTCAGCCTCATCCTCTCCCACAATCCCGGCATCGCGTTCAGTTTCTTCTCCAACTCTTCGGGTATGGGTACCCGCGCCTTTCTCATCGTTGGTTCCTTGCTCGTGATCGCTTTCATTGCCTGGCTTCTGGTTGCCGGGCACGATGACAGTCGTGTAAACGCGGCAGGCCTGGCGCTCCTTCTCGGCGGCGCTGCGGGGAATCTTACGGATCGCATCGTCAACGGCGCGGTGACTGATTTTCTGCAGGTCTGGCTGCGTTTCATGCACTTCGCGATCTTCAATCCCTGGCCGACCTTCAACCTCGCCGACGCCGCCGTCACCATCGGCGCCATCCTCCTCATCGCCGATGTTCTGTTCCACCCGCACGCCGCGAAAGCGTAGGCCGCGAGCGGCCCACTTCAGAAAGCGGGCACTCTTGCCGGTGCTGAATTTCGTGAGCCTGGCTCGGTTGTGGAGGCAGGAGTGCCTGTGCAACACGGGCCGACGTGAATTGCCCGTGAAATCCCAAAGTCACATATCCACGCGAATCTTTTGCGCTAAACTCTTCGCGTCATGGCGGAATCCTTTCTCAAATTCACCGTTCTCCCTGAGGAAGCCGGCGCCCGCCTGGACCGCTTCGTCGCCGCTCACAGCCTGGAGCTTTCCCGCACACGCATCCAGGAACTCATCGAAGCAGGCCTCATCCTGCTGAATGGAAAGCCTGCCAAGGATTCGCACAAAGTTCATCCCAACGACGTCGTCGATGTGATTCCCACGCCACGCCCTGCGCTCAAAGCCGAAGCCGAAAAAATCCCTCTCGAAGTCCTCTACGAAGACCAGGACGTCATCGCCATCAACAAGCCCGCCGGCATGATGGTGCATGCCGGGGCAGGAAACTCGCGCGGCACGCTCGTGAACGCGTTGCTTGGGCGTGGGCAGTCCCTCTCGCAAGGTGGTGACCCGCTGCGCCCGGGAATCGTGCATCGCCTCGACAAGGAAACCTCCGGCATCGTCCTGGTGGCCAAAAACGATGCCGCGCACGCCAAATTGTCCGAAGCCTTTCGCGCGCGCGCCGTGCAAAAAACATACCTCGCCCTGGTGCAAGGTGTTCTCGCCGACGACCGCGGCCAGATCGATCTGCCCATCGCCCGCGATCCTGTGCGTCGCAATCGCATGACCGCCCGCCGCGCAGCTTTGCTGCCCAACGCACGCCAGGCGCTCACGGACTGGCGCGTTCTCCGCCGCATCGATTCCACCACCCTGCTCGAAGTGCAGATCCACACCGGACGCACGCACCAGATTCGTGTCCATTTCGCCGCGCTCAGGCATCCAGTGGTCGGCGACGCGCTCTATGGCGCCTCCGGCCAGCTCCATGTGGGCCGCACCTCGCTACCTTCCCTGGGTCGCAATTTTCTACACGCCGCAAAGCTTGGCTTCGCGCAGCCCCGCACCGGCCAGGCTATCCGCCTCTCCTCGCCGCTCCCCGCTGATCTCCGTGTCTACCTTGCAAAGCTCGCTGCCGCTGCCGGCGACGACCCCCGGCGAATTGACGCTGCGCTTGCAGGGTTTCTATAATCTTCTGGCATGCGACTCCGTCTCCTTGGGTTCCTTTTCGCCGTCAGCCTGTCCGGCAGCGCCCTGCTTCTTGCGCAAGAGCAGCAGAACCCCGCAACTCCGCCGCCCCAGCCACCACCGCCCCAAGAGCCTGTAAAGGTCGAGAACAAGATCACCACGACCGTCAATCTCGTTGACGTCCTCTTCACCGTCCTCGACCGGCGCAACAAACTGGTCCCCACCCTCGACAAGCCCGATTTCCGCATCCTCGACGACAACACCCAGCAGGAGATCCGCTACTTCAGCAAACAGTCCGACCTGCCCCTGCGCATCGGCATGCTCGTGGACACCTCCAACAGCATCCGCGACCGCATCAAGTTCGAACAGGACGCGGCCGACAATTTTTTGTTCAGCGTATTGCGGCGCGGCAAGGACGAAGCCTTCGTGATGACCTTCGACGACGAGCCGCAGGTCATTCAAGTTTTCACTGGCGACACCGGCTTGCTGCGCGACAAAATCGACCGCACCCGCGCCGGCGGTGGCACCGCTGTTTATGACGCCATCTATCAGGCATGCGTGCAAGAGCTGAGCCACCCGCCGCGGCCCCCGGGCGACCAGCCCGACGTCGTTCGCCGCGTGATGATTTTGATCAGCGATGGCGAGGACAATCTTTCGACCCACACGCGCGCCGAAGCCATCGAAATGGCCCAGCGCACCAGCGTGGTCATTTACACCATCAGCACCAGCACGCAGTGGGTCACACTCGACGATCCCAGCAAGGAACGCTCCGGCAACCGCAAATACCACCTCACCGAAGGCGACAAGATCTTGCAGGCAGTTGCTGAAGAAACCGGTGGCCGCGCCTTCTATCCGTATCACGTGGATGATCTGGATCAGTCGTTCCAGGACATTGGCGATGAGCTGCGCAATCAATACTCCGTCGCCTACAACCCCACAAACCATTCCCTCGACGGGCGTTACCACAAGATCCGCATCGAAACTCCCGACCACAAGGGCTATCAGGTCCGTGCGCGCCGGGGCTATTTCGCGCGCTCGAACGCCGACCTTTCTAAGCCCGCCGGCTCTGTGAAGTAGGTCACATTCGTTGACCTAAAATTAACTTGCCACGCGGTTCCCAGAAGACTAGCGTAAAAGTGACATCCTTCCGGCTCTGCTTTCACCGCAGAAGTTTCGCTCCCGTGTCCGGCCCCAAGGAATCCCTCGCGGACGAGTGCCGTGTGCGTTCTTGCGACACGCGCCCCACATTAGCCCAGGCGAGGAGGATTTATGAACCTCGTATTCCAACGCCATGATCTCGAGCAACTCCTGCAAAGCCTCGAAGAGTTGCGCGGCCATTGCCTGGCCATGGAGCAATCCCTAAAGGACGAAATCGACCAGGTTGCCCCAGACTACCAGCGCAGCGCCCGCAACCTGGTCCACTATCTCGCCCTGCGCCAGCACGACGTTCGCGAACTTCAGCGGGAACTTTCGCGCCTCGGCTTGTCTTCTCTCGGGCGCCTGGAAGGCCACACCCTGGCCGCGATTGACGCGGTAATTGGTGCGTTACGAAAACTGCGTGGTGGTGTGCATGCTCCTTTACAGGGTGAGCCGCCTGTCGGTTACGAAGCGGGAGCGCAGATTCTCGAGCGCCATTGCGAGGAACTCCTCGGGCCCACTGGCAAGGACTCGGCGCACATCATGGTCACCATGCCCAGCGAAGCCGCGCGCTGCTACGCATTGGTGCGCAATCTCGTCGCTGCGGGCATGGCCGTAATGCGCATCAACTGCGCCCATGACGACAAGCAACGCTGGGCGCAAATGGTGAAACACCTGCGGCGCGCCGAACGCGAAACCGGCCGCGCCTGCCGCGTCCTGGTTGATCTCGGCGGCCCCAAACTGCGCACCGGCCGCATCGAAGGCGGTGCCCGTGTGGCTCGTTGGAAGCCGGCGCGCGATGTACGCGGCCACGTCCTTTCCCCTGCGCGGATTTTCGTCAAAGCCCAATCGCGCTCCGAAACCCCGCCAGATCGCTTTGACCTCACCCTTCAGCTCGAAAGCGACCTTTCCGCTTCGGCACGCCACGGCGATGTAATTCGCGTCGCCGACTGCCGCGGTCGCTTCCGCGAACTTTTGGTCCGCGGCACGGGCGAGGGTTATTGCTGGTGCGAATCCGAACAATCCGCCTTCGTCGAAGACGGCGCGGTCGTTGAACTGCTCCGCGGCGAGCAAATCCTCGCGCAATCGCGCCTCAAGGAAATTCCCCACGTCGAGCAGCCTCTGATTCTTCGCGCCGGTGATTTGCTGATTCTCACCGACGAGAAAGAAGCTGGCCGTCCTTCACGCCGTGCAGCTAACGGAGAAGTCATCGAGGCCGCGCGCATCCCCTGCACGCTTCCTGAAGCGTTCGCTTATGTAAAAGCGGACGAACGCATCGCCTTTGACGACGGCGCCATCTGGGGCATGGTTCGCAGGACGCATCCCACGCATCTGGAAGTTGAAATCACCCACGCGGGGCTTGTCGGGGAAAAACTCGGCTCCGATAAGGGCATCAACTTGCCGGACACGGACCTGGGCCTCTCACCGCTTACCCCCAAGGATCTGAGCGACCTGCAATTCGCCACGGAACATGCCCAGATGGTCGGCCTTTCTTTTGTACACACGCCCGAAGATGTGCGTGAGCTCGCGGCTCGACTCCGCGAAGCTGGAGCTCAGAAATTGGGAATTTTGCTGAAGATTGAAACGCGCGCCGGGTTCGAAAATCTGCCGCGCATCCTGCTCGCCTCCTTGCAGTCTCCACCTGTTGGCGTGATGGTGGCGCGTGGCGATTTGGCCGTGGAATTGGGCTTCGAGCGCATGGCTGAGGTGCAGGAAGAGATTCTTTGGCTTTGCGAAGCCGCGCACATTCCGGTTATCTGGGCTACACAGGTGCTCGAAAATCTCACCAAGAAGGGCATTCCTTCGCGCGCCGAGGTCACCGACGCCGCCATGAGCGCGCGCGCCGAGTGCGTGATGCTCAACAAAGGACCGCACATCGTGGAATCGGTGCGTTTCCTCGCGGGCATTCACGAGCGGATGAAATTTCACCAGGAAAAAAAGATGGCCATGCTGCGCAAGCTCTCCATCTCCGACCTGAAGCCGCCCCGCAAGCCGCGAAATTCCCACGCCGTCGCGGTTCCCGTCTGCTAGGTCGAAGTTCCAGTAGTCTCTATGGCACAGGCACTCCTGCTTGTCATGAGCGCAGCAAAGGACCTGTGCAGCGTTGCTGCAAATAGCTGGTGTGTTGGGCTTTGCAGGGGTGTTTTACCGCGGAGTCTCTTATCCTCTACTTCCTTTACCTCATTTCCTTCCTGAATCCTTCAACAGTACCACGTCCGATTCTTCCTCACCGCGTTCGATGGCGAGATGCGAGCCGTCGGGCGAAAAAACAAAGCGCAAAATGCGGTCGGCGGTGAAATGTGTCAGCGGCTTGCTCACGGAACCGTCCAGAGGTTGCGCCCAGAGATTGTCCACGCCTTTGTCGCGCACCAGATAAACCACCGATTTCTCGTCCGGCGCGTAGGCCAGGCTGCCGCCGGTCAGCGCGCGCTGGTCAATGTCGTGATACGTCATCTGGTGCCCTTCGGTAGAATCCGTGCGCAGCATCAGCTTGTGGTCCAGTTCACGCACTTCCAGCGACGCCACATATTTCCCGTCAGGAGAAAGCGTGTATTCGTCGAGCGAAAACTTCACCGCGGTTTCCGGTGAACCGCCGTCGATCGGAACACGCTTCAGATAGCGATTGTCGTTGTTGTCGGTGTAATAGACCCAACGCCCGTCTTTCGAACACGTGGGTCTCAGATCGCTCATTCCTTTCGTCAATTGCCGTTGATCGCTGCCGTCGGCGTTCACTCGCCACAGATTTGAGGAAGCGGCGCTGGTCTTCGTCAGTTGCCGGAACACGAGATACTTGCCGTCCCCGCAGGCGGAGACCTGATCGGCGACGTGCTTTGTGTCGGAGAACACCGTTTTCTCCCCGCCGCTCACGCCCACCAGCTTGAAATCGCCCGCTTGCGGCAAAACGAGTTTCCCGTCGGCGGTCCAATCCCAGCGCCAGACCGGCAAACGTGACTCCAGGGGCACGGCGGTAACCTTATCGGGCTGATCGGCCGTCGCCACACCCAGTTCATAACGCCAGCGACTTTGAATCGCCGCGATGGTCTTGCCGTCTTTCGAAATCGATTGCTCCCCGTAGCTGTTGGTGTCCGTGGTAAGTTCGCGCAAAGCTCCGCCGGGATAGGAAAGGAAGCCCAAGTGGCTCTGCAACTGACCGTTGCCCAGCCTGGCGGTGCTGACGATCAACCCGCCCCCATCGGGCATCCACACCGGCATGTAAAAGATCTGGTCCGGCGAAGTGAGCGCGGTTTGTTCCATGCCGGTCGCTACGTCCACCGCGGAAAGCCCGCCAATCGCGTCGTTGTTCGGTTGCACCACCGGCAGCAGGATCGTTTTCCCGTCTGGCGACCACGAAGGCGCGTAGCTTTCGCTCTTGATCGCCCGGCCGCTGAAAATCGGTCGCTCAATCGAGCCGTCGCTTTTCGCCATCAGCAAATCCCAGTTGGGCGTGTCGTGCAGTTGTCGCAAAAACGCAAAGTGCGTCCCGTCCGGCGAGAACGTCACCGGGCTGTCCACGTCCTTGATCAACACCTGAGGCGTCCCGCCCAGGACGCTCGCGCGGTACAACACGGAGAGCGCCTCTTCCGACTCCTCACGCCGCAGAAAATAGATGTAGTTGCCGTCCGGCGAAAACCGCAGGCTCTCGTACCGCGTCGCTGCCGGCTCCACCACCTCTTTATTCGTTTCCGTGGGGATGTGGTGCAGCCAAAGCGACTGCATGCCTTTTTCTTCCAGTGCCTGCAGAAGGTACTTGCTGTCCGGCGAAATGGCGGCTTCCACGATGTGCCCGTTGTTTGAAACGTTTTCGATCGTGAACTTTTCGAAGGGCATCGGCTGGTTTTTCTGCACCAGGGAATATATGCCGTATCCGGCGGCCATCAGCACCACCAGGATTCCCGCGATAATCGCGCCCGTGCCCAGCTTGTGCTGTTGCGCCGCCTCCACCAGCACCGACCCGCTGCTGATTCGCGCGGCGCTGCTCGGCGTCTTGGTTCCCGGTTGCGCCGCGCTCACACCCGAACGCGACGCCGTTACATGGGAATCGGAACTCGGCCGCATCGGCTCCAGTTCTCGCAGCAGCCGCTTCAGGTCTGCGCGCAACTCCGCGGCGAACTGGTAACGCATCTCGCGGTCCTTCTCCAATAGCTTGTTGATGATGCGTTCGAGCTCCGGCGAGACGTCGCTGTTGAGCTGCACCGGCGAAACCTGCGTCGTGTGCAGGATGTTTCCCAGGATCACGGCGCTCGTCGAGCCGCCAAATGGATGCCGCCCCGTCACCATTCCATAGAGCACCGTGCCCAGCGAAAACAGGTCCGTCCGCGGGTCCAGCGCCTCGCCGCGCGCCTGCTCCGGCGACATATACACCACGGTCCCCACGGTCGTTCCGGGATTGGTCTGAAAAACGGTTTCCGAATCTCCCACGGTGACGCCCGCGTCGCCCTCTTCCATTTCCAGAAGCTTGGCCAGCCCGAAATCCAGGATTTTCGTGGCCCCTTCGTTGGTCAGGAAAATATTGGCGGGTTTGATGTCCCGGTGCACAATACCTTTTTTGTGCGCGGCGGAAAGGGCATCGGCCACATCAACACAAATCTCCACGCTGCGCGCGACGGGCGTGGTTCCACGATGTAGGGCCTTGTCCAACGACTCGCCTTCGAGAAGTTCCATGGCGATGAACGTGTGACCGTCGCATTCCTCAATGGCGTAAATGGTCGAGATGCCGGGGTGGTTCAGCGCCGAGGCCGCGCGCGCCTCGCGCAGAAAGCGTTCCATGGCCGCGGCGTTGTGGTTGGACGTATCTTTCAGGAATTTCAGCGCCACCCGCCGGCCCAGCTTGGTGTCTTCCGCCTCATACACCAGGCCCATTCCGCCGCTGCCGAGCTTGCGGATAATCCGGTAATGAGCAATGTTTTCCAGGTTCATCGGGGCGGTTGAGAGAAAAGTTGTCCCGCCCTGTGATGGTAGCCAAGCACTCCCGTCCGGTCAATCGCTTCACACCACGTAGTGCTCAGTTGTTGCAACCAGCCTCTCTGAAACGTTTCTCTTATCCCCGAGGAGCGTAATACCCCCGGCGCGTCAGCGCCTTCAGGTCCTTGTCCACGTCTAGGCGAATCTTGCGGAACTTTCCGTCTCTGGCTTTGTTTGTCGGGTAGTAGCCCAGTGTGTACTGGCTGCGCAGTTCCTCGGAAATCTGGTCAAACGCCTCTTCCAGTTTCTTCTCGGAATTCACGTAGATGACGCGCCCTCCCGTTTCGTCGGTCATCTTCCGCGCCACACCGCCGTTTCCTCCAAATCGGGGATCTGCCACCAGCAAAATGTGAATCACCGTATCGGTGCGCTGCGCGGCTTCGATGGCTTCCTCCAGCCTTACTTTGCTACCCTCGTCCTGCGCGTCGGTCACAATCACAATGGCCTTGCGTCCCGCTTCGCCGTTCAATTTTTCGCCGCAGGCCAGATACACCGCGTCGTATAGCGCTGTTCCAGTAATGTTCCCGGAGCCGATCGGACCGGGATTCCCGGCGATAGTTCCGCCTCCCGGAATGTTGATGCGGGCTTTGTTAATGGCGCGGTCCAGAATCCCGCGGTCATCCGTGAAATCGGAAAGCAGGTCCACGTCTGAATCGAACGACATGATCATGGCCTCATCGCCTTTGCGCAACACACGGCGCAAAAAGCGGCTTCCCGCACCCTGAATCGCTCCCAGCATATTCTGCTCGCTGCCCGAAGTGTCCAGCAGCAGGCCCATGGTGATGGGCATGGTCATTTCCTTGGAGAAGAAGGAAATCTTCTCCTCGTGGCCATCCTCGAAAATCTTGAAATCGTCCTGCTTCAGGTCGGTAATCACGCGCTTGTTTTTGTCGCGCACCGTGGCGAACAGGTTCACCAGGTTGACCTCGGCCTTGATCGTCGGAGCCTGTCCCAGGCCTTGTTGGTTCTGCCCCTGCGGCAGCGCCGGAGCTGCCATCGCCAACGCCGAAGCGCAAGCCGCCGCCGGCAGCGCCAGTTTCTTCCAGAATCGCCTCTTCACACTCACGGATTTCACGGTTTGCCGTTATCCTTGCTAAGGTATTGATATGGCTGGGGCCCTGCGTCCTTGTGGCCTCTGCCCTATGCCGAGGTAGCGTCACTTCGTTACGATGCAACCGCCGCCCCTTGGGATGCGTCGAATGCTCGACACCTGCCCGCAGATTCTAGCCCTGGAGAGTTTGGCCTGAACCCTATGAATTGTCTACGAAAAACCGCTTTTTTCCCTGCGCTGGGCTTACTTGGCCTGCTCGCTGCTCCGCTCTTCGCGCAAGATTCCACGCCGCCACAGGCTCCGCCTTCGCCTGACCAGGAGCAAGAGGCGCAGGAAAAAGCGCAGAAACCGATTATCTCGGTTACGAATGTTGTCGTCGTGCCAGTCACCGTCAAAGACCGCGGCGGCAACCTTGTCGCCGATCTCCGCAAGGATGAGTTTCGCGTCTTTGAGGACAATATCGAGCAGCGCATCACCAGCCTCTCGGTCGACGCGGTTCCGCTTTCCCTTGTGGTGCTCATTGACAACGACCTCAAGCGCAAGGACGAACAGCAGGTCGAGCCCAGCCTGGTTTCTATCGTTGGGGGCCTCAGTGCCCGCGACGAAGCCTTTATCTGCCGTTTCGACCAGTTTTTTCACGAGGGCAAAGGCTTCACGCGCGATCAGGATCGCCTGATTACTGAACTCAAGCGCGTGGATCTGGAATCCAGGCCTTCCATCGCCGCTCCCGGCGGTCCTTTCAGCGGACCCACCGTCAACAACGAACCCGCCCCTGGAACGCAGCCCAACACGGCCGGCCTCCAGGCCATCAAGTCGCAATCCACCAAGACCCTCGACGACGCCGTCTTTGAATCTGCGCGGTTGCTGAAAGATCGCGATTCCCGCAGCCGTCGCAAGGTCATCCTGGTGATCTCCGACGGGCAGAACGGGCCGAAGTTCAATAACCACAGTTACGATGAAACCCGCGCCGAGTTGCTCCGCCAGGGCATTACCGTCTATTGCGTGGCCACGGGAAGCTCTTACTTCGAGCGCAAGTTCAACCGCCTGGTCAACTATTCGCACGACACCGGCGGGGATATCTACTATGGCGCCAAGCAACAAGCCCTCTCTGAGTTTTACTCGCGAATTGCTGAAGAAGCCCGCAACCAGTACACGCTCACCTATTCGCCCAGCGGCGAACGCAAGGTGGACTACCACACCATCGAAGTGCGCGTGCGCCGCGAAGGCCTGACCATCCTGGCCCGCGAAGGCTACTACGGCGGCACCATCATCGAACCTCCGCGCTGAGCACTTGCACCCACGCGTGAGATTTTTTCCTAATCCGTGCGAAATTTTCTTGACACTCGCTGCTTCCACCCGTATACGGGTGTCAATAGGCGCGGATGCATGCGGGACGCTTCCCGCGCCTCAGCACCAAACGACGAGAGTCAGAAGGAGAACTTCATGGCAAAGAAAGCCAAGAAGGCAGAGAAGAAAGTCACCAAGAAGGGCAAGTAAACCCGGGCCTGTTTT